>NZ_JARESV010000089.1:0-15886 GCF_046026985.1 Paraburkholderia sp. RL18-101-BIB-B | reverse complement strand
CAGATGAAGTGCGCTCGCGGAACCCATCCGTCCGCCGCGGATCAATTCTACGAACTGGCAATATAAGCAGTGCTTCTCATATCGATCACCTTTCGGCTGCGAGCCTTACTGCAACAAAACCCCGAGTGGGCATCGGTTTATGGTGATGTATGCTTTAACCGCGCGAAACGCAGTTCGGGTGCGCCAAGGCTTTCGTAATAGCGTTAGCCCGGGGCGATCCAGCTCTCACAGAGGTGACCTCTCGGAAGGGATCTCGATGACCCCCTCTATGCAGTGTGAATCCAGTCATGCCATGGTCTCCGCCAGACTGCCGGCGCACGCTGGATTATATGAAGGCGTGTGGTGTGCCATTGGGTGCGCCTGCTTATGGCTGGTCGTGACCAGCTTCCTCGTTCTGTCGACGGCGGCCATCAGTCCAGCGGCAGCCGCGTTGCCCGCCGGGCTGCAAAACATCCTCAACAATGTGACGGGTGGGACCGCGCCGCCAGCTTCCGCAGTGCAGGCTGCATCGGCACCAACGCCCGCGAGTCAGGCCGAACTGGCGCGCTCACTGGACAGCCTGATCGACACGCTCGAGAGCGATCCACAACGCAAAGCGCTGGTAGCCCATCTGAAGGGGCTTCGTGAAGGTACCCAAAGTGCCGCCCCCGCTGCGCCGGCATCGTCCGGACAAGGAAAAAGCGATATGCTCGGCGCGATTGCGTCAGGCATTGCGTCTGTCGAAACGGATTTGAGTGAAGGCCGCACACCCTTGCATTTCTGGGCGGCCCGTTCGAGCGCGGCGGCCGACGATCTTTGGACTATTCTCAGCGGCGGAAGCGGGGAGTCGTTCGGCCACGTCCTGCTTGGCATGATCGCGACGTTTGTGGGTTGGGGCGCGTGCGCTGGCCTGTTGATCTATCTGCGGCGGCGCATCAGTGCGCGTTATGGCTGGAAGCTCGTGCTGGAACCGGGTCCAACTTCGTTCGAACTCTTGAGTTTTGCATTTTGGCGGACGGCGCCATGGATCGCCGCTTTCGTGGCGGTGGCGCTGTTCATGCGCGGAATGCCTGACGCGCTCGGCGGCACGCTCGGGCTTGTGATCGTCTATGCCATAGTCGCGGGTTCGATCTTCTCGGCGATCTGCCTGATTGTGTTCTCGGCGTTCAACACGGCACACCGGCGTGTCGCAGTTCATCAGCTGCTCGCGCAAAGCCGCTGGCCGCTTTTCGCTATCGGTGCATGTGGTGCGCTCGGTGACGCGACGGCCAATCCAGACGTCACAAACCTGCTCGGTTTGAATCTCGCCGGGCTCGTATCGGCATCCGCAAATGTGGCTGCGGCCCTGCTGATCGGTTATTTCGCACTCGCTTACCGGCGGCCCGTCACGCATCTGATACGCAATCGCCCGTATGCGCAACGGCGTGATCACAAACTCGCCACGGAAGCGCTCGATATCCTGGCTTCGCTGTGGAACATCCCGGTCCTTTTAATCGCGATCGCATCGGTTTTTACGATCGTTGATGCGCGCGGTTCGGAAGAGAACGTACTACAACCGTCGCTTCTCAGTGCGCTGTTACTCGTGCTCACGCTGTTCGTGTCGGCGCTGCTGATGCACGTGACGCGTCGAAGGGACACGCGCGCCCAGCGCCGCGCGCCGCACCTGATGCGACTCTTGCGCTTCGTGAGCACGCTGCTCGTCCTTTTGATGTGGCTCGCGTACATTCAATTCGAGCTGGACCTGTGGAGCGGACCGATCGCGCGAATGATCAAGCACAGTGCGATGACACCCAGTTTCAAGCACGCGCTGATTACAGTTGTCGCGACGGTCTTTGGCGCCTGGTTCATCTGGATACTGTGCGACACCGCCATTCTCAACGCGCTGGGCCCGAGCAGTTCGCGGAACAAGGCACTCGACCCCGGCATGCGCGCACGCACGATGTTGCCGCTCGTGCGCAACGCTGTTTTCGTCGCGGTTGCGACCCTCGCCGCCATCGTCGCCGCCGCCACCCTGGGCGTCAATCTTACGCCTCTCCTTGCGGGCGCAGGCGTGATCGGTCTTGCAGTCGGCTTCGGTGCGAAGACGCTCGTCACCGACCTGATCACGGGGCTCTTCATCATTGTCGAGGAGACGATCTCGGTCGGTGACTGGATTGAGATTGACGGCAGCCACGCCGGCATCGTCATGGACCTGACGATTCGCACGGTCCGGTTACGTGACGGACAAGGCGCGGTTCACACCATTCCCTTCTCGCAGATAAAAATCGTTAAAAACCTGTCGCGTGACTTCGCCAATGCGGTGTTCGAGGTACGAGTGCCCTTCTCGCTTGACCTTGATGAAGTCACACGCATGATCGTGGAAGTGGGCGAAGACCTGCAGGGAAACTTTCGCCTGCGCAACGAAATACTTGCGCCCGTCGAAGTGTGGGGGCTTGAGCGTTTCGAGGCTAACTGGATGGTTGTGAAAGGGCAGATCAAGACGCGGCCGATGCAGCAGTGGGGCGTGGTGCGCGCTTTTAATGCGCGGCTCAAACGAAAGATGGACGAGGCGGGTATTGAGATTCCAGTGCCGCATATGCGGGTTCACACCCCGCCGAGCGGACCGAGAGCATGGTCACAGCCTGACGATGGTGGCCAGGACGAGAGGGAAGGGCAGCGCCGCGGTTGAAGCGGTAATTGGTGCCGCAAGTGCCATATCCCAACGCAAGTGCATCGACGGCATAACCCCAATCTGCTCGCATGCATGAATTCGTTTCTCTCCGATGCCAGCACGGATCCGGTTGCTTTGCACCGATCTGTCGGACGATGTCGTAGGATCGAGCGGCCGGAACGTGTGTCGGGAAGCTCGTCATGCCCCCGACCGACAGCAGGGCAAAGCGGTGCCGCCCATCGGGGACATCAAACTCACTCCGTCTCCAGACACACCGACTAGCTCGGGTGGGAGTGCCATTCGTGCCTCCATTGCGCAGAACAGGGAGCGGACGCGGTTTTCGTCAACGTTGAAAGGCAGGTCGTGCGTCCACGACGTCACGCTCGGGACGTCGGCATAGCGGCCATGCTCCTTCCAGTACTCCGTCATCTTGGCGGGTGACGGGCGCACGCGCCGCATTCCCATAACAGGCTCGAAACTGACCTTGATCTGCGCGAAGCTTGCAGGAGAAATGTTGTCAGCCGTGTGAAAGAAGGACGGCATACCGTCGCCCCGGCGGTCGCCGCCCGTCACCGAAGGAGAACAGGCTGCCGAGTCGATTACGAACTGATCTGAACTGAAACGCACTTCAGCCAGCGTTATCGATCGGCCAATAAACCCAAAGTCCTATTGTGGCAAAGCGTCAGCAAAGCTATTTTTTAGTTTGTACCATGCTGCGTCGCGCGTTTGTCGATCTGCCGACCGTAACCGTAGCCACTTTGTTTACCGGGGTCAGCATGCCATTGCGCTCGGCTCCGAGTCGCATCCGGTGCGACTCCTACGCCCCCGGGGCCCGCTAGTCATCACCACAGGCATGAGTCCGGGAGCGGCATTCACGTACGCAAAGAAAACTGCCATCCGGTTTGTAGAACGGAGAGTTGTTGCCGCCCCCTGAAACCTGCAAGAGATTCGTCACACTCGCAATTCAGGACCAGCATGGTGAGCACGGAGACATTCAACCTCGGAGTTCACTCCGAGGCCGGCAAGCTGCACAAGGTGATGGTCTGTTCTTTGTGACAAAGATGCGCGAACGCGGCGTTGAAGTCGTCGAGATGCACCATCTGCTTACCGAGGCAGTCAAAAACCCCGAGGCACGAACGTGGATCCGCGAACGTAAGACCCGCCCGAACACGACCGGCGTGGGCCTTGCCGGCGAAGTACGGAGTTGGCTCGATAACCTTGAACCGCGCCGGCTCGCAGAATTCCTGATTGGTGGCGTGGTTGTGGAAGATGTTCCGGATTGAGAACACGGCAATGCGCAAGGACAGGAGACATCGATATGGGCACACATCCTACGACGGCTGCTTCGGAGCAGACTGGGCCTGGCAGCGATGAACTTCGGCTGATCGATACGTGGTGGCGCGCATGCAACTACCTCTCGGTCGGTATGATCTATCTAATGGACAATCCGCTACTGCGCGAGCCGCTCAAGGCGGAGCACGTCAAGCCGCGGCTCCTCGGGCATTGGGGCGCGAGTCCAGCGCTTTCGTTCGTTTGGGCGCATCTGAACCGCGTGATCAAACGCGACGATCTGGACGTGATCTTCATGGCGGGTCCCGGACACGGAGCTCCCGGCGTACTCGGCCCCGCTTATCTGGAAGGCACCTACTCGGAGGTGTATCCGGACAAAAGCGAAGACGCAGAGGGGATGCAGAAGTTCTTCAAGCAGTTCTCGTTTCCAGGCCACATCGGCTCGCACGTTACGCCCGAAACTCCTGGCTCGATCCACGAAGGCGGCGAACTTGGCTATAGCCTGTCGCATGCGTACGGAGCCGCGTTCGATAACCCCGAGCTCATCGTGGCCTGCGTCGTTGGGGATGGCGAAGCGGAGACGGGACCGCTTGCCACGGCCTGGCATTCGAACAAGTTCGTCAATCCGGCGCGGGACGGCACCGTATTGCCGATTCTTAACCTGAATGGTTACAAGATCGCTAACCCCACCGTGCTTTCACGCATCAGCCACGAAGAGCTGGAAGCGCTGTTCGTGGGCTATGGCTACAAGCCGTATTTCGTCGAAGGTTCGGACCATGCCGAGATGCATCAAAAGATGGCGGACACGCTCGATACGGTCGTCGCCGAGATTTGCGCGATCCACGATAAGGCGCGCGCTGGCGGCGAAGTCGAGCGGCCGCGCTGGCCGATGATCGTGTTGCGTACGCCCAAAGGGTGGACGGGACCGAAGACGATCAAAGGACACAAGGTGGAGGGCTCGTGGCGTTCGCATCAGGTGCCGTTCTCCGACGTGCGCGGCAATCCCGCGAATCTCGAGCTTCTGGATAGCTGGCTGCGCAGCTACAAGCCCGAAGAACTGTTCGATGCCGACGGACGACTGCTTCCCGAACTGAAAGCCCTCGCGCCCAAAGGACGACGTCGCATCAGCGCCAATCCGCATACCAACGGCGGAATACTGCGCCGTGAATTGAAGTTGCCCGATTTCCGCGCGTATGCGGTAGACGTGACACAGGCGGGCAAGGTGCTGCAAGAGAATACCCGGCCGCTCGGGGAATTCCTGCGCGACACGATGCGCGAAAACATGAACACCTTCCGGGTGTTTGGCCCCGACGAAACGGCGTCCAACCGCCTTCAGTCGATCTACGAGGTCAGCAAGAAGATCTGGATGGCCGATCTCCTGCCGGAAGACGAGGACGGCGGGGAACTGGCGCGCGACGGCCGGGTGATGGAGATGCTGTCCGAGCATACGTTGATGGGCTGGCTCGAAGGCTATCTGCTTTCCGGGCGGCACGGTTTCTTTCACACGTATGAGGCATTCGCGCACGTGGTGGACTCAATGTTCAACCAGCATGCGAAATGGCTGGACATCAGCAAGAATCACGTGCCGTGGCGTGCGTCGGTATCGTCGGAGAACATTCTGCTGTCGTCGACTGTGTGGCGGCAGGATCACAACGGTTTTTCGCATCAGGACCCGGGGTTCATCGATCTCGTAACCAACAAGAGCCCGTCCGTCACGCGCGTCTACCTTCCACCGGACGCGAATACGCTGCTTGCCGTGGCCGACGGGTGTCTGCGGTCGACCGACTGCATCAACGTCATCGTCGCGGACAAGCAGAAGCACCTGCAATTCACGACCATCGACGAGGCAATAGTGCATTGCGCGAAAGGCTTGGGCATCTGGCGGCGCGCAAGCAACGACGAAGGTGAGGAACCGGATGTTGTCATGGCCGCGTGCGGCGACGTTGCCACCCAGGAGGCGCTGGCGGCCACGGCCATCCTGCGCGAACGGCTGCCGGAGCTGAAGCTGCGCTTCGTGAACGTCGTGGACCTCTTCAGGATGCAGCCCGCGAGCGAGCATCCGCATGGCTCGACCGAGCGCGAGTTCGACAGCCTCTTCACCGTCAACAAGCCGGTGATCTTCAACTTCCACGGCTACCCGTGGCTGATCCACAAACTGGCCTATCGCTTTCGCAATCACGAGCATCTGCACGTACGCGGCTACAAGGAGAAGGGCAACATCAACACCCCCCTCGAACTCGCGATTCTCAATCAGGTCGACCGCTTCAATCTGGTGATCGACGTGCTCGACCGCGTGCCGCGATTGCAGGGCAGGACAGCGCATCTCAGGGAAGACATGAAGGACGCGATCATCAGCAACCTGGACTACGCGCACACGCATGGCATCGATCGCGCGGAGATCACCGATTGGGTATGGCCCGAGTGAACGCCAGCCCCGATCGCCAGCCCCGATAACCGCAGGAAACGATTATGGCTGCCGACCCGACCACCACCGCTGTCCGCAGCTCCGCGCGAACGGGGCTGGATGCCGACGCGCTGAAGCGCGGCGTGCTCGACAATCTCATCTGCCTGCAGGCCCGTCCGCCGGGCATCGCTACCCCGCATGACTGGTACATGGCCCTTGCCTACAGTGTGCGTGATCGCATGCTGGCGCGCTGGGCTGCGACGTTCCAGACCTATGCCGAACGCGAGTTGAGGGTGACTTGCTACTTCTCCGCAGAGTTCCTGATCGGACCGCAACTCGGCAACAACCTCGTCAATCTGGGTATCGAGGCGAATGCGCGTGCCGCCATGCAGGCGCTCGGCCAGGACCTCGACGCGCTGCTCGCGATCGAGGAAGAGCCGGGACTCGGCAATGGCGGGCTCGGACGGCTTGCCGCCTGCTATCTGGACTCACTGGCGACGCTCGAAATACCGTCCGTGGGCTACGGCATACGCTATGAGTTTGGCATCTTCGATCAGGAGATCCGCGACGGCTGGCAGGTGGAAGTTACCGACAAGTGGTTGCAGAAGGGCAACCCGTGGGAGATCGTGCGCCCGAACGTGGCTTACTACGTTGCGTTCGGCGGACATACGCAAAGCGAGACCGATCCGCAGGGCCGCCTGCGCGTGCAATGGATTCCGGCGCACATGGTCAAGGGCGTGGCCTGCGATACGCCGATGCTGGGGTTCCGGGTCAATACCTGCAATACGCTGCGCCTGTGGAAGAGCGAAGCCGTCGAGTCCTTCGACCTGCAGGACTTCAACGCTGGCGATTATTACCAGGCCGTGCAGGAGAAGGTGATATCCGAAACGCTGTCCAAGGTACTTTACCCCAACGACGAGCCCGAAGCCGGCAAGCGGCTCCGTCTCGCGCAGCAGTACTTTTTCGTCTCCTGCTCGCTGCAGGACATGCTGCGCCTGCTCGATCTCAAGGGCGAACCCGTTGGGCGCTTCGCGGACATGTTTGCGGCGCAACTGAACGATACACATCCTTCAATCGCCGTTGCGGAACTGATGCGCCTGCTCGTGGACGTGCGATTGCTGCCTTGGGACGAGGCGTGGAGCATCACCCGGCGCACGCTCGCTTATACGAACCATACGCTGCTGCCTGAAGCACTCGAGACTTGGGGGCTGCCGCTCTTTCGCGGCCTGCTGCCGCGCCCGCTCGAAATCATCTACGAGATCAACCGCCGCTTTCTCGACGAGGTCCGGCAACGTTATCCCGGCGACGACGCACGCCTCGCGAGGATGTCTATGATCGACGAGGCAGGCGAGAAAAAAGTGCGCATGGCGCATCTGGCGACTGTCGGGTGTTGTGCCGTGAACGGCGTGGCGGCGCTGCATTCCGCGTTGCTCAAGCAGACCGTGATGCGCGACTTCGCGCAACTGTGGCCCGAGCGCTTTCATAACGTGACCAATGGCGTCACCCCGCGTCGCTTCATGCTGCTCAGCAACCCGGGATTGGCGCGGCTGCTGGACAAGACTGTGGGGGAGGGATGGGTGACCGACCTCACGCGGCTTCGGGCTCTCGAAGCGCATGCCGACGACGCTGCCTTCCAGGACGAGTGGCGCGGCGTCAAGCGTGCGAACAAGGAGGCTCTGGCGCAGCACATACGGAGCGCGGTTGGTGTCGTCGTCGATCCTACCGCGTTGTTCGACATTCAGGTCAAGCGCATTCACGAGTACAAGCGCCAGCACCTGAATGCGCTATACGTCGTTACGCTGTATCAGCGCTTGCGTCGCGACCCGCAACGGGCTGTCGCGCCCCGCTGTTTCGTGTTCGGCGGAAAAGCGGCGCCGGGGTATGCAATGGCCAAGCTGATCATTCGACTGATCAACGGTGTGGCCGAAGTCGTGAACAATGATCCTGCGATGGATGGCAGGCTGAAGGTCGTGTTCTTCCCGGACTTCAACGTGAAGAACGCACACTTTATCTATCCGGCCGCCGACTTGTCCGAGCAGATCTCCACCGCCGGCAAGGAAGCGTCAGGCACCGGTAACATGAAATTCATGATGAACGGCGCACTGACCATCGGGACACTCGACGGCGCGAACGTCGAAATCCGGGAGGAAGTGGGCGATCAGAATTTTTTCCTTTTTGGCCTGACCGCAGAGCAGGTGGAGCAGATCCATTGCGAGGGCTATCGTCCGGCGGATTGCGTGAATGCGAACGAGGAACTGCGTGAAGCACTGGATCTGATCGCGGGTGGGCACTTCTCGCGTGGAGACCGCAATATGTTCCGCCCGTTGATCGAAAATCTGCGGCAAACCGATCCGTTCCTCGTGTTGGCGGACTATGCGGCCTACGTGGCGTGCCAGGAGGAGGTGAGCGCCGCCTGGCAGGATGCGAGACGCTGGACCCGTATGTCGATACTCAACACCGCGCGGGCGGGCAAGTTCTCCTCCGACCGCGCGATACGCGAGTATTGCGAACAGATCTGGAAGATTCACCCGGTGAGCGTCGATCTTGACCAGCGACTCTGAAACCGGCCCGGCCCGAGTTTATCCGGTTCATCCCGGATCCCGTTTCCCCCCGGGCGCAACGGTTGTGCCCGGGGGAGTCAACTTTTGCGTTTTCAGCCGCCACGCAACGCAGGTGGAACTTCTGCTCTATGCGGCCCCGAGCAGTCGCGAGCCGTTCCAGATCGTCCCGCTCGTGTCCGAGCGTAATCGAACCTTCTTCTACTGGCATGTGCTGGTGGAAAACCTGCCGCTGCACATCTGTTACACATGGCGCGCGGACGGACCGCGGGACACGCAGCATACCGGCTGCGCGTTCGATCCGAGCAAGGAACTGCTTGATCCTTTTGCCCGTGCCGTGTCAACTGATCTATGGACACGGCGCCCTGCTGGCGATACGGCCGACGCCGGGCATGCAACACACCGCGCGATCGTGACGGAGCCGATGCTCGCGTCCGGCAGCCGAGCATCGCGCGGACTGGACGACGCGATTATCTACGAGTTACACGTCGGCGGTTTCACCCGCCATCCTTCGAGCGGTGTAGCGCATCCCGGAACGTTCGCCGGTTTAATCGAAAAAATTCCGTATCTGAAGCAGCTCGGCGTCACCCACGTCGAACTGCTGCCGGTCATGGCCTTCGATGAGCAGGACGTGCCGCAAGCCGCAGCCGTGCGCGGGCTTTGCAACTATTGGGGCTACAGCACGCACAGCTACTACAGCCCGCATCCCCGATACTGCATCGATACCAATCGCGCTCCGCAGGAATTCCGGGAGCTCACGGACGCGTTGCATGCCGCGGGCATCTTCGTGCTGCTCGATGTCGTTTTCAACCATACGGCGGAAGGCGATGCTTCAGGGCCGGTGATTAACTTCAAGGGCCTGGCGAACGACATCTTTTACCATCTCGACGGGGGCGACCGGCGCCGCTACCGCGATTACACGGGCTGCGGAAATACGGTCAATTGCAACCATCCTGTGGTAACCGCATTCATTGTGCATTGCCTCGAATACTGGGTGGAGGAGCTGGGCGTCGACGGATTCCGCTTCGATCTGGCAAGCGTATTCGCGCGCGACCAGCGAGGCGAACTGATGGCCGACCCGCCGATCCCCTGGGCTATCGAGTCTTCGCGAGTGCTTTCGCGCGTGCCGCTGATCGCCGAAGCATGGGATGCTGCCGGTCTTTATCACGTCGGCGCTTTCCCTGGCATGGCCTGGGCCGAGTGGAACGGCCGCTACCGGGATGTGATTCGCCAATTCGTGCGCGGCGATCGCGGCCTCGTCGGCAAAGTTGCCAGCTGCATCGCGGGAAGCTCGGACCTCTATGCGGACGACGGCAGGCTCCCCAGCAACAGCATCAATTTCGTCACTTGCCACGACGGCTTCACGCTAAACGATCTGGTGAGTTACGAGGTAAAGCACAACGAAGCCAACGGCGAAGAGAATCGCGACGGCAGCGATGCAAATATCTCGTGGAACTGCGGCACCGAAGGCGAGACCGACGACCCTGAAGTGCTCCGCTTTCGACTCCGCCAGGCGCGGAACCTGATTGCCATCCTGTTCTTGAGCCGGGGCGTACCGATGCTACTCGCCGGCGACGAGGTACTGCGCGGCCAGCGTGGCAACAATAACTGCTATTGCCAGGACAACGCACTTGGCTGGTTCGACTGGACACCGTCAGATGCCGGTATGGACATGTCCCGCTTCGTGCGTGAGTTGATTGCGTTGCGCAAACGGCACGCGAGTCTGCACCGTGCGCGCTTTTTCACCGGGCGTCCCGCAAACGGGCAGACGCACCCCGACGTGGCTTGGCACGGCGAGCGCCTGCATGAGCCCGCATGGCACGACCCGGAATCCTGTCTCCTCGCTTTCACGCTTGCCGGGCAAACTTCCGACGAGCCGCTGCTGCACGTGGTGTTCAACATGGACCAAGTCGCGCGCCTCGTCGCGCTTCCTGACTTCGACAAGCGGGGCTGGCGGCGCGTCGTCGATACGGCAGCGGTCCCACCGCACGACATCGTCCCGCTTGCCGAAGAGGTCAGGGCGGAAAGCAAAGCATGTCGTGTGCAAGCGCGCAGTGTGGTGGTTTTCGAAGAGAGGTGAACGGACCTGCCGAGCGACGTGACGGCATGAATGACCATCGCGACCCCAAGCAGGTTGCATTACTTCTCGGATGTATTGGTGAACTACATAGGCAAGGACAACGCCGTGAGGATCGTAGATGTCTCCGTTGACGAGCGGGCGGTCCATCGCTCTACCACTGTTGAACACGATCCGAATCTGCACGTGTACTGGCCCGACGCCCTGCCGGCGTTACCTCCTCAAGGACCGATGTAGCACAAGTAAATATCGCCGGATTCGACGATGGGAGCACGAACGCGTACTAGAAATCATGCGGCGTCGACCCGACCGAGCGCCGAACGCAATGACCGTACGGCCCTTCCATTAAGTTGCACCGTTTTTCGGGTACTTCATGTCCACCCAATCATCGAGGTCATGGAAGTGCGCTTCCAGGTCAATCGTTGCGTAGGGGCTCGTTATGCGCCGCCGTATTCTTCGAATCGCACTTTCGAGTGTCGCGCTCATAAGTTTGCCAGCGTGGGCGGACACACCTCCCATTGTAGATGCCAGCACTCGGTGGCAATTCGCTCTGACGCCCTATGTCTGGTTGCCCAGCGTCGACGGTTCGATGCGTTTCTCGTTGCCGGACAACGGCGAGGCCGATGCATCGACTGGCCCGTATAACTATTTCCAGAACATCCGTTTTTTTGCGATGCTGCAGGGCGAAGCGCGCAAGGGCGACTGGAGCATCTTCGCCGACGCAATTTACCTGAACTTCGGCAATCACTCCGCAACAGTACAGACAAAGGGCAGCGGTGCTCTCGAGCGTCAACTGGAAAGCAGCGGCGAAACCAGCTTCGAGGGCGTATTGATTCAGTTGGGTGGCGGCCACACCGTCGTACAGCTGTCGCGCGTCACACTCGATGCGATTGTGGGAATCCGCTATCTTGGCGTGCGCAGCTCGCTCGACGTGTCTCGCAACACCACTGCTGGAGGTGCCGGACCAGGTTTCACCCCGGAATTCCACGCGTCGCAAAGCGCGGATATCTATGACGGATTTATCGGCGTTCGCGGTCGAGTGTCGCTTACCGGCGATGGCCGCTGGTATGTTCCGTTCTATCTCGATGTAGGCACCGGTACATCGGACTTTACCTGGCAGGCTGCGTCCGGTATTGCGTATGCAATGAAGTGGGGCGACGTCACCCTGTCATATCGCTATCTCGCGTTCTACGGTTCGGGTGATCAACTTGTTCAAAGTCTGCGTTTCAAGGGCCCAGTCTTGAGCGCGACGTTTCGATTCTAGATTCGATCCGGATTGCACAGCTGGCTGGTTGCGGTCTGGAAACCGTTTTGTAGCGATCAACTCCGTCGAGCAGCAGGCGATCCTGGCGTGGCATAGCGTGCGTAATGGTTGGCAGGAGGAACGTCTGTGTCACTGCGATGTCACCCTAGCGCGCGACAACCACCGTGGTCTCGGATTCATACGTGATCCTCACGTGACTATGGCGCGCGAGAGACTGCATCACTTTGACGAGCTCGGGGCGGCTGACCCGGACCGAATGCGCCGTACCTTCCTTGTCCTCGATCGTCAGCAGGTTGAGCTTGTGATCGACGCCGGTGACTTCGGCCACGCCCTGGAAGACTCTGAGCGCCTGAAACTCCTCTTGTCCGGCACCCGGAGAATACTGGGTCAGCTTGACCGTGCGGTTCAGGCGCGTGAGCGGCACGCCCTTCGCGAGCGACAGTTCAGTGACATAGGGTTCCAGATAGCTCGCCGTGACCTTGTCGCCGATTTTGACGGCGCTGAGTGCGTCCCGGTGGTTTTTAGCGTTGAAACTCAGATCCTCGTGGCCCGGCACGGTCACGACGATGATTGCGTTTCGCTGGTCGATCAGGCTGACGGTGCCGCTCTCGCTGTCGACGGATGCGCCGCTTGGGACGGCTTGCGCAGCCGCCGACGGGACGGCGTCGTCCGCACCGCACTCGGGAATCCATGCGGCGGACAAGCCCAAAGCCGCAACAATGCAAATACAGCGGCGGGCAGCGGAAATGCGCGTTTTCGATCGGAATGGCATGGCAGTCACCTTGTGCGATCAGGTACTTGTTTGCGATGCGCGCGTCGCGCCCGGCCTGTTCATTACTGCCTTGGCCGGAGCGAGACCATCTTGTCCACGGCGCGCCTTGAACCGCCGCTGCACTTCGTTCTGCGCTGCAGGTGCTCATGTACGGATTTGCTCATGGCGGTGTGCCACAGACCGTTTCGCCACGGGCGTTCTTCGCGCATTCTGCAAACGCGTTCGCCGACAGCATCACGCACGCCAGTATTATCAGAGTCTTCATGGACATTCCCCCGTGACGGCTGCGGCGGTGGATGCATTCTCGGCGTCAAACGAATCTTGTCCGGGGTGATGGCCAGCCTCGCAATGTGGCGGTGCCGTCTATCAGTGTAGGTCTTTCAGGGGCATTTCGTGCGGGCGAACATGTACCGCAGGGCTCACGGTAGACTGATCCTGAGCGTGAGTTCCATCGTGACGGGGAGGTTCATGCTCTCGAATGCGGCGGCCGACGTTGGCACTTACCGTTGATCAATCGTAGCGGTAGACTCCGTGCCGGGTCTTGCGCCCGAGACGCCCAGCAGCCACCAGTTCGCGAAGCAAAGGGCAGGCGCGATACTTCTGATCGCCAAGGTCCTTCGCGAGTACCTCTAACACGGCGAGGCAAACATCAAGGCCCACCAGGTCCGCCAATGCAAGCGGTCCAATGGGGTGATTGGCGCCAAGACGCATCCCCTCGTCAATTTCTTCCGCCGTTGCGACTCCCTCCGCCAGAACGAAAAATGCCTCGTTGATCATCGGCACCAGAATCCGGTTGACGACGAATCCTGGCGAGTTCTTGACCCCGATTGGCGATTTGTCGAGCCGGCGGGACAATTCGTGAATTGCGTCGACAGTTTCCGTGCTGGTCTGCACACCACGGATGATCTCGACGAGCGGCATCAGGGGCACCGGGTTGAAGAAGTGCATGCCGACGCAGCGGGAAGGATCGGCAAGATTCGATGCCAACGATGTTATGGAGATCGACGAGGTGTTCGTGGCGATAATCGCGTGTTGTTTTGCGACCGCTTCGATCTGCTTCAGGATCGCGCGTTTCAGCTCGACCTGTTCGGTTGCGGCCTCGATGACCAGATCCACCTCGGCGAGGCGCTGATAGTCGGTTGAAGTATCGATGCGCGCCAGCGTCGCGCTGGCCACCTCCGCGGCGATCGTATTCTTCGCTACAAGCCGCTCCAGACTCGACCGCAATGCCGCCATGCCTCGCGTGAGGGCAGTCTCGGTGACGTCGATCAGAACGATCTTGAGTCCGGCCGTTGCGGCGATCTGCGCGATACCACTGCCCATCGTTCCGGCGCCGACGACGCCGATCGTTTCAATGGTCATGTTCGATCTCCGATAGTCAAATAGTTCATGGCGACGCCTGGAGGTTTTCGAAGATAGCCGCGATACCCTGACCGCCGCCAATGCACATGGTCACCAGCGCGAAACGCCCGTGAACACGCTTCAGTTCGTGGAGAGCCTTGACGGTGATCAATGCGCCGGTTGCGCCGATCGGATGACCCAGTGAAATGCCGGACCCGTTGGGATTCACTTTGTCGGCGTCGAACTGGAGTTCCTGTGCGACGGCGCAGGCTTGTGCGGCGAATGCTTCGTTTGCTTCGATCACATCGATATCGCGAATCTCCAAACCCGCGCGTTGGAGCGCGATGCGCGTGGCTGGCACGGGACCGATGCCCATGTAGAGCGGATCCACGCCGGCATGAGCGTAGGACACCAGGCGGGCCAGCGGCTTGAGCCCGCGTTGTTCGGCAGCTCCTCGCTCCATCATCAGGACGGCGGCGGCAGCGTCATTGATACCGGATGCGTTACCCGCCGTCACGGTGCCATCGGTCTTCTGGAAAGCGGGTCGCATACCGGAAAGGTCGTCAAGGGAGACGTCCGGACGCACGTGCTCGTCCGTGTCGAACGACACTTCCTTCCCCTTGACCCGGCGCGTTACGGGAACAATCTGCTCCTTGAAGCGCCCTTCGGCGATCGCGCGCGCTGCACGGCGGTGCGATTCCACAGCCAATGCGTCCTGCTGTTCGCGCGTGATGCCATATTTCTGCGCAACATTCTCTGCCGTGATCCCCATCGGAACAGCATGGAAGGGATCATTAAGCGCGCCGAGCATCATGTCGATCAGGCGCGCATCGCCCATCCGCACGCCAAAGCGTGTGTCGGGCGTCATGTAGGGCGCACGGCTCATGTTTTCCGCGCCGCCACCGATGGCAACGTCGGCGTCACCCAGCAGAATTGCTTGCGCGGCAGAGATAATGGCCTGCAATCCGGAGCCGCACAGGCGGTTCACGGTCAGTGCCGGCGCCGCTTCGGAGACACCTCCGTTAATGGCGGCCACGCGTGCCATGTACATGTCTTTGGGTTCAGTTGCGATAACATTGCCAAAGACTACATGTCCTACCTGATCGCCGGCAACATTGGCCCGTGCCAGTACCTCTCGCACTACAAGCGCTGCAAGCTCTGTCGGCGGCACGTCTTTCAGGCTTCCGCCGAACTTTCCAATGGCGGTGCGCACACCGCTCACAATAACGACCTCTCTTTGCACGTTGCACTCCTTGATTTAGATGGCGCACGCAGGCATCGTTTTCGACGCCCCGGGTATCGAATCACATGTTCGGATAGTTCGGACCGCCGCCACCTTCAGGCGTGACCCACACGATGTTCTGCGTCGGGTCCTTGATATCGCATGTTTTGCAGTGCACGCAGTTCTGCGCGTTGATCACGAGGCGCTCGCTGCCGTCGTCGTTCTTGACGAACTCGTACACCGCTGCCGGGCAATAGCGCGATTCCGGACCGGCATAGGTCTGCCAGTTCACATTCACCGGCACCGACGGATCTTTCAGCGTCAGGTGA
>NZ_JARESV010000088.1:0-16744 GCF_046026985.1 Paraburkholderia sp. RL18-101-BIB-B | reverse complement strand
ATGGCCGATTGCACCCGGCGACATGCGGCTCCACGAAGCTGCCATTCGCCTAGGCGAATTCTGCCGAAGGGAGGCTGACGATCGACCACGCCGAACGCGTACTGTCGGCCAGAACCGGACGCTGGAGAGTACGACCTGGATTGCCAACAGTCAACCGTTGGCAAGCGGCTAGCGGTACGGAAGGCCGCACCGGATTTTCCGGCCGAGCGCTGCGTGTGGAAAGAAACAAGGTCAATAAGTCGACATGACGTGAGGTGCTCGCCGGGGCGTAGCCGCGACGAGCACTGTCGTTCAGTGTGTCCAGCGATAGATGATGACGCTGGCCCCGTTGTAGTTGTCCTTCGTGATCACGTACTCCCCGGTCGACCGACGGTACGATCGAAGGCCGTACATCGAATCCACGTCATTGCCGACGTACACGGTGTTGGGGTTGCTGTTGATCAACGTGGTGTCCAGGCTGCCTGTGGTGAGATTGAAGGCATCGATGTTGGGCACAGTGTGTACGTATCCGACGAAGAGATAGTTGCCGGCCGCCGTGATCGACTTGGGATTGGCGCTGGTGAGGTTGATTACCGGATTGGGAACGGTCGTGTTGCCTGCGAGCCAGCCGTGATACACCTCGATCCGCGTTCCGATCGACGTCCAGTCCGCGCCCCCGGCAACTCCCTGTGCCAGGATCATCGTGTCGCTTTCCGGCAGGTAGATGATCCGCGTCAATGGCGTGATCGTGCCCGGAATGGGCGTTGCAGTCCCTGCACCCCAACTCGGCTTACCATTGGCATCGAAGCCGGTCAGCGGAAAGTGCCAGATGGCATTCGTCTTGTCCAAACCGGCCCAGACGTCCCCCTTGCTGTCGAGGCAGAATCCGTCCCTGACCGGTGCGGTCGTATTGAACGCCGTACCCGGAAGCGTCGCGTCCGGTATTGCGATGTAGCCATTCGCAGCATTGAAGTGGAAGAAGTAGAAGGTATCGGGATTCTGGCTGGAGTCCACGAGGATCCGGTTGGCGCCGATGGTGGCAAGTTGGCCGAAGTGCTCACCCCGTGTGCGATCGTTGATGTTGATGCGTGGATCGGATGGGTAGTCGATTGGATCGACCGTGTTCGCTACGAAGGTTCCCCCAGCGGTGCCGGTGTAGATGTTGGTCCCTCCATAGAAGTACGCGCCGTCGGTAGCCGGGTCCGGAGCGGCGACCCCCTCGAAGTTCAAAGACTGAAGCTTCCATTGCAGGTGGCCAGAACTGTCGTAGGAGTGAATGTCGGTGCCGCCGTCGCGGCCGAGGTCCCAGCTTCCGCCCCACGGGTTGTTGAGCACGTACAGGTTGCCGGCGGCGTCTTTGCCGATGCCTGTGACGCGGGTAAAACGCCTGTCGCCAACCTGGCCTTTGATTCCCGTTGTGGTATCGAGATACCCCCCCTGAATGCCAAATGTACTGATCAGAAATGGAATGACCAAAGTGTTATAGATCTTGATATTCATGTCGGGGCCCGCGTCGCCGATCATGAGAAACCCGGTCGACGAATCGAGATACAGCGAGGACGGTCGAGAGGCGACGGACATCTGGATGGTGTTCACGAGCACGCCGGCCGGATTGAATTCGAGGATCGCGCCCGCGCTCTTCTGCGCAACCCAGATGTTTCCTGCGCTGTCCACCGCGAGCGCGCCAGGGCTTGAGACGGCGATATCCTGCCGCCAGACGCCGTCGGTGGTGTAGACGCGGATGCGATTTCCAGGCGAGTCGCTCGCATAAAGGAGCGAGCCCGACGTCGCGAGTCCCGTGATTACATCAGCCCGCTGCTCAGTCGTTGTCGCGCTGACCGAGATGAGAAAGTCGCGAGTTTGAGTGGTTCGGTTGTACCGCCCGACCGTGCCGCTGCCGTAACTGGCATTAAATTGCAGAGCGGCGAAGATCGAAGTTGCGTTACCCGTAATGGCGCTGCCCTGAAACTCGCCGTGACCTCCTATGGATCCCAGGCTTTGGCCGTTCTGGTATATCGCGACGCCACCTTCGTTTTCGTCCCACATGGAAGCCGTGTAGATTACGCCCTCGGGCGCTATCCACATGGAGCGCGCGACGCTACCCACGCGGGTAGCGTTGGTCCCATATGTGTTCGCCACCCAGTCGGTGGTGTACTGTCCATGGCACTCTGGCGCAAGCGTGGCGATCAGAAGGGCGGTGAGGAACGTGGCATAGATTCGTTTCATGATAGTGAAGCGTGCCCTCCTGAGGCACCTGAATCGGGGGATTGCGATTTGGCCCATGCTCGCGGCGTTGACAACCTGATGGGCTTCACATGGGGACCGACTGATGGTTCCTGTGGTTGCCTTCCCTGTCGTGCCGGCATGCGCGCTATGGGCTGGAAGATTCTTCGATCGTGAAGGGTCGTCTTCGATGCGTGCCGGGCGCCGCTCGCCGCTCCAGCAAGTGTCGCGTCTGTCCAACTCGACGCTGTTCGAGCGGTATATCGGCGAGGTGCGGAAAAGGTTGAGCTGTTCGCGTTTCCAGCACAGGCAAACGCGTTAAAGCCCAACCCGAGCAGCGCTTTTAGCTGGTCTGCGAAGTGGATCAGCGTTCACGTGCCAACTGGCAGTTCGGGGTGGCAGGCGTGGCCCGCGAGCGGGTGATTTCTCGCGAGGCGAAGGTGCGGTGAGGGCCGACTAGCGAAGTTCGCGGCCGGGGGGCATCTGACCGGACTCGGCCGGCTTCCGAAGTTCCGGGCTCGGCCTGGAAGGGACACTCGACATACCTCCGTGAATTGCTGACAATCGCTATCCGAAGCGTCGCCAGTCGCGAATCGGCCATGTATGGCGTCCACTAATGAAACGTCGGCCTCTGGAGACGTGCATCTAAACGGCGAGAAAAACGTTGAGGTAGCATCATCGAACTCAACAGGGGGAAGACGGTGTTTCGGGAAATCAAAGCTCGCATAAACTCAATCGGCGTCCCTCTTGCCAGTCTGCTTCTCAGCGATCTGATGAGGATCTTGGCAGAAATGGTTGGCTATATCACGCTCCCTTGGTGGATCGTTCACCGGGGTGGCGCGCATGACTTGGCGATCTACAGCGTAAGCATTGCCATCACCACGATTTTTGCAATGCCACTGCTTTCGCCACTAGGGGATCGCTACGCAAAGAGACCGCAGATTGCATGGGGTCTATGCACCCTGATGGTCGTCGCCTTTACCCTCGCTACGCTCGCCTCGCTGTCCGACTACCGACTTATGCTCATCATCTGCATAGGCGTGGTCACTGTTATAGCGAAAGCTTTCATCGATCCGGCCAGTTCCACCATTTCGGCCGAACTTCTTCCGGCGAGTCGTTTGGCGGCAGCGCTTCGTCTTCGTAAATCGACGCAAGCGGCTGGTCGTGCCTTTGGTCCAGCATTGGCTGGCGCGACACTGGCCTTGGGCGGTATCGCTGCAACATTTTGGATGAACGGCATACTGCTCGGCGTCGCTGCTTACGTGACTTTGCAGCTTCCGTCCCAATCTCAGCATCGCGAACACCATCGCAGTTTAGCCCGTTGGTGGAAAGACCTGCGCGCCGGACTGCACGCTAAATGGATCGTCCCGTTGGAGCGCGGCTGGACACTTGTAAACTTCCTCGTCTGGATATTCCAAGGCCCCGCAGTCGGCATGCTGATCCCGCTCAAAGTGCAATCACTTGGGCTGTCGGGTCTCTGGCTAGGTGTTTGCGAAGCGGCCTTATCCATAGGTTTACTACTCGGAAGCTTTCGTGGTTCTGATGCACTAGTCAGTCGTTTCGGCCGATTCAACGTCCGGGTGGGGGCCGCTATGTGCGAAGGCCTGGCTCTTGCTGCTTCGGGCTGGGCCCATTCACCCATCGTTCTCGTATTAGCCTTCACATGTGTGGGTTTCGCCAATGCATCGATGGGACTCGTTGGCGCGACTCACCGCTCATTGGCTATCCCGCAGAATTTCCGCGTGCGCATTCTCGCTGCCAGCATGATGACCACACAGATTGCGGGCATTCTTGGACCGATGATCGCAGGCGCGGCGCTCACGCATTGGGCGGTGGGCAAGGTCTATACATGCTTCGGCCTCGCCACTTGTCTGCTCGCTTTTGGTTTTGTCCTGATACCGCGATCGCGCGAATTCTTTGCGCTCAACCACGATCAGGTGAAAGATTGGTTTCGTCACGAATATCCCCATGCATTCGAATCACGCACGGTGCCCGAATCGAGACCGACTGTGTAGATCGCAACGCTGCAAGGATCATGAAATGCCATGTGTATGTGCGGGTTAGTCTTAACCAGAGACATGATCGAATGACCGCTTTGTAGCGATTTAATCGACCGCTCAGGGTCGACATGACTCACTCGCAAAAAACGGAAGCTGACATTCGACAGTGCGGAGGCACGAATGTCAGCAAAGCGATTCTCGAGTTGCCGCAGGTTTTTTTATCGGCGACCGTCAGCAAAGGCCGAGTCGAACGCATAGGCTGTCCGGCAGGGTTCCGCACCGAAGCGGCCGCTACGATGATCGTCCTGCGGCGACGACCACACCGGCACAAGTCCGCCGGTTTTGCCTCCAGAGCGCCGCGCTGGAGATTGGCCGCACGAACCGGGATGTAGCATCGCTTCGCGCGGCCAGACCCAGCTACACTAGATTTCAGTCTGCTCCGAAATCTCAAGCGCGTCGTCGACTTCGATGCCCAGGTACCTGATTGTGCTTTCAATCTTGCTATGGCCGAGCAGCAACTGCACCGCCCTGAGATTCTTTGTGCGCTTGTAAATCAAGGTTGCCTTTGTACGGCGCATCGAATGAGTGCCGTACGCTGTCGGATCCAACCCTGCGGCATCCGCCCATCGACGTATCATCCTGGCATATTGCCGGGTTGAAAGGTGCGGGGACGCCAATAGTCGGCTCGGAAAGAGGTACTGCTCCGACCTGAGGGCAGCTTTTCAAGCCACGCGCCGACCGCCTTCCGGGTCGACTCGGTCAGTTCAAATTGGACAGGGCGTTGTGTCTTTCGCTGAATGACTTGCGCCCTCGCCAGAACCTGATTGCCGTGCGTAACGTCACGGACTCGCAGACTCACAAGATCACAACCACGCAGTTTGCTGTCGATTGCAAGGTTGAACAGGGCGAGATCGCGGACAGCGTGAGCGTTCTGAAGGTAGATCCGGATGGCCCAGACGTCTTTCGGCTTTAGCGGCGGCTTCTGCCCGACCAGCTTGCCTTTGTTCCATGCCTCACGGGATTGTTCGGTCTTCATGGCAATCTCCCCCAGGGATGACGGGAGTTCGATCGTGGTACCTGACCTTGACGCCTGCTCTGGACGGATTTGACCGAGGTTCGTACCCGGCCCGGCCAGGTGTTGCCGTTCAGCATCCAACGATCGCCTTCACCCCTTCACCCGGACGGCTGGTCAGAAACAGACTCCTGCCCGTGACCTACAGGTAAGTTTCGGCCTTTGCGGGCATGCCAAGTCACAGCTCAGTATGCGACTTTGGCTCGCATTCCCGACATTCGCGGTTCGACCGCGGCGCTGAACGTTTGGTCGAGAAAGCAGGCGAATCTGTTGCTGTCGATCCCAACGCAGATGCTGTTGCTTCGGCCGCGCGTGGAACCCAACTTCGCTCAGGGCAAAGTGTGCGGATGACGCTAACAGGTATCGCGTGTCTGTTGGGCGGCGGGCGTCACGAGGCGTTTTCAGCACGCTGCCCGCAAAGACAATTTCTTGTTTAATCAATGGCGTAGAGCGACACGACGGATTGGCACGTCGCATGCAATGTTGGTTTCAAGCCAGCGTTGCCTTGCGCGCATAGCGTAAAACGGCATCGGGAGGCTTCGAAACACCAGGCGCATCGGCGCCCGGTGTGGCTTCCGGGAGTTTACATATGCCGCGCGCTCGACCGCTCCTCTGCTTTCTCCAGTGCTCGTTCGCGGCCGCGATGCTTTTGCCCGCCGTCGTGGGCGCCGCGAACCTGCCGGCCGCATCGCAACGCTATGCATCCGGCACGCGCGACGCGGGTCCCAGCGATTCGGCCACGCCTCACACACTGAAAGCTGGTATCGAGCGCCTGCGCACCGGGACGTGGTGGGAAGCCAACCACAAGATCCGCCCGGAGCTCGCGCAAGTCGGCGACCTGATGTTCCTGCTGCCGCTTGCCGACACGAAGCTCGAACCATCGTCTGACGCGATCGGCCGCGTGCAGCGCCTGCGCGAAGCGCTGCGCACCCACCTGACGCGCGAACCCGCCGGCTGGACCAGCCTCGTTGCGCAAGTGCGGGCAGAGCGTGTCAAGGCCGGCGATGCGTCAGCCGTGCTGCTCGCCGACGCGCTCGTCAACCAGGTTCGCTACCGCGACGGAACCGACGGCAGCTACTACGCGCCGGCGCGGTTCTTCGCCGAAAGCGGCGTGTGCAAGGATTTCGCCGTCGCCAAATACCTCCTGCTGCGCGACGCGGGTTTCGACATCGCGCGGCTGCGTCTCGTCTCGCTCGCGCCACGCTACAACAACACGCCGGACGACTGGCATGTCATCCTTGTCGTGCAGATCGACGTCGCGAGCGAACCGCTCGCACTCGATTCACCGAGCGCGCCGACAGCCAAGCGCACCGGCGATACGACCAATGAAGCATCGGCTTCGAGCGGTCCGTCCGCGCTGCTCGGCGCGATCCTCGCTGGCCGAGAGCCCGCCGACGCGGTGCTGCGCGCGCCCGCGGGACCGCTTGCCACGCCGCTCAGCCGGTCGGGCCAGGCGCGGCGGCCGCTTGCGACAGTGTTCAATGAACAGGGGAGCCGGTCATTCGAACGCGCCGCGCCGGGCGCACTGCGGCGCGCGTCGGCGGCCGGCCGAAACTCGAACGCGATGTATGTCGACGAAATGGGTAAGCCATGGAAAGTCGACGGCTCAGGGACGTTTCCGAAGTGGCGCGTCGCCGATGATCAGGCAGATGAGCTGGCGAAGCCGGGTCCGGCGGCAGGGCTGATACGCGTGGTGGCACGCTGACTGAGGCATGCATGGCGGGCGCCCGACGCCGCCGCGATAAGGGTACTCACGAGAACGTCCCTGCATGCCGTCCCGGTGTAGGAACGGACTTCGGACATACCCGACGTTCGGTGATCCGCCATCGAGAGGCGGCTGCGAGCTGCATTCTTGACGTTCGCTTGCCATCAATTGCGAACGACAACTCAAGCCGCGACCGAACGCGCAATTACGATCGTTCGGAGACAACAAAGCTTCGCGGGCTTTTCCCATATGGGATGGACAAGCGGTGGACGCTCTGGTTTGCGACTTTTCTCTGTGTCGCGGTCCGCCTTTTATCGCTCTACTATGGCTGTTGTTTGCCGGCTTTCCAGGAACGCAGGGGAAACGTCGTTGCCGACAAGCGGTAGGGTTGTGGCGAGAGATACCGGGATGTTGCCGGATGCGAAAGCGCTCGCGCGAAATCCTGTCACCGGCTACCGAAGCGGAGAACAAGATTGCCCTTAAGGAAGCTCAGCACGATTTCGCTTGGCCTCCACCAACTGAATCAGCAGTTCATCGCGCTGTCGAAGCATTTCCGGAAAATCATACGACTCCAGTTTCGCACTAACGCCTGCGGCAATTAACTCGACGTAATCGTCCGTCTTGGGATACTTACCCAGGTCTCTGGCCCACTCGCGCTGTGCCGCACCCAGATGCTGCAGCACATGCGTAATCCCACCAGCGCCACCAGAAGCGTGGAGATTGAGAAACGGACCGAGCAGCGCCCAGCGAAGGCCAGGACCATGGGAAATCGCCGCTTCGATGTCTTCCACGGAAGCGATCCCGCGCTCCACTAGACTAATCGCCTCCTGCCATATCCCGGCCTGAAGCCGGTTGGCGATATGACCTTTGATCTCCTTGTTGATCCTGATGACCTTCTTGCCCGTCGACGCATAGAACGCCATCGTCTTCGCGATGTTGTCAGGCGATGTGAGGCTACCCCCGCAGACCTCCACCAACGGAATGATGTGGGACGGGTTGAATGGATGTCCCAACACGATCCGTTCCGGGTGTTCCGCGCCAGCCTGAATCTCGCTGATCGAAAGACCCGAAGACGACGAAGCGATGATGGTCTCCGCCTTCGCCGCCGATTCGATCTTCGCGATCAATGCCTGCTTGACGTCCAGACGTTCGGGGCTGCTTTCCTGAATGAAACCGGCATCGCTCACCGCCGCGCCCAGGTCCGTCGTGAACGTCAGATTGTCGCGAGAGGCGCCCTCCGCCAGTCCCAGTCGCTCGACCGCCGGCCAGTTATCGTCGACCCAGTTGCGCAGGCGCGATTCGGCTCCTTCGCCGGGGTCCGTTGCCGTGACGGCGAAGCCATGAGCTAGGAAGTGCGTCGCCCAGCCGGCGCCGATCACACCCGTGCCGACAATCGCGATGGTGGTGGGTCGCTTCGTCATTGCCTAAGCCTCCATGCCGACAGCTTGGATCGTCTCGCGCAGCGGCTGCAGACCGATGATTTCGCGCGCCTCGGACGGCGTCGCCGGCTCGTAACCCATTTCGCGCACGAGGCGAACCAGCCGCTCGACCAACTGGACGTTGGTCGCGAGTTCTCCATGCCTGTAGTACAGGTTGTCTTCGAGTCCGACGCGCACGTGCCCGCCAAGCAACAGCGAGTTCATCGCGGCAGGCAACTGCGCTGCGCCGATGGCGCTTACGTTGAAAACGGTGTTGCGGGGCAGGTGGTCGACCATCGTCTGCAACAGCCGCGGCGTGTAGGGCAGCGCGCCCTGGAACGCATTGGCGCCGATGACGATATTGATAAAGTGCGGCGCGTCGTCGAGGCCCTCATTGATTGCGCGCTGAACGTCCTGAACGATGTCGGCAAGGCCGAACACTTCCCATTCGGGCTTGATGCCGCGCGCTTTCATCATCTCCGCGATCTGCCGGATTCGCGAAGGCGGCGTTGCCACCAGGATTTCCTTGCCGCCGAAACTCGCGATCACCGTCTGCGCGTCGAGCGTGCACATCTCGACGCCATCACCCTGCATGCCCCTCAGACGCTCTTCCCACTGGATTTCCCACAGGCCGTTGTCGAGTTCGCGAACCATGTCGCCATTGATGCCGCCGCCCGTTGAGTTGTTGAGAATGATGTCGCACTTGTCTCGGATCAGGCGGTTGATCTGGCTGTAGATCGCCGGATCGCAGGTGGCCTCGTCGTCGGGACGTCGTGCATGCACGGCAACCACACTGGCGCCTGCGTTGTAGCAGCGATACGTGTCGTCTGCAATCTCCTGCGGTTGCGTCGGCAGGGCCGGATTCATTTTCTTGCTGGCCATGCCGCCCGTCGGGGCAACGGTCACGATGACTTTGGGCTTGCTCATGTTGATGCTCTCCAGAAAGAAATGTACTGAATGTTCGTTAGTGCGCGCTGGCGCTTTCGCCTGGGCCGACTCGAAGCGCGCTTTTGGGCAGGCCGAGAAGAATCGTGAGTCCGCCGCAGATGACGAGTGCCGTCAACGCCAGAAGCCCCATTTGAATGCTGCCTGTCGCGCCCTTGATCATGCCGATCAGCGTTGGGCTGACAAACCCGCCGAGGATGCCAGTGAACTGATCACCGCGATGCCCGCTGCGGCAGCATTACGGTCCAGATACGTCGGCGGAATCGACCAGAACAGCGAGCCACCGCCAAAGATAAAAAACGATGCAGCGCAGAGCATGACCATGACGGGAACAACAGCAGTGCCGAGATACGAAGTCGACGCCAGTGCAATTGCACCGAGTGCCAACGTTCCGCCCACATGCCAGCGACGCTCCTTGAAGCGGTCCGAACTGCGGCTGATGACGAGCACGCCCAGCGCGCCGAAGATATAGGGCACTGCCGTGTACCAGCCAATCGTCGCGATCGGAGCGATGCCAAGACCTTTGATCATGGTCGGCAGCCAGAAAGTCAGCGTGTACACGGCGCAGGCGCAGCAGAAGTAGATGAACGCAAGCACGTACGTCTTCGGGTCCGCCAGCGCCGCGGCGAGGCGTCCATGATGTCCGGCCTTCGTCTCACCACGGTGGTCGGCGTCCAGCACTTTCTGCACCAGCGTCTTCTCAGCGCTGTTCAGCCAGGACGCACGGGCCGGACCGTCCGGAAGTAAGCGATACAGCACGAATCCCAGCAGAACAGTCGGCAGCCCCTCGACGAGGAACAGCCATTGCCAGCCGTGCATGCCGCCCAATCCTTCCATGCTGCTCATGATGGCGCCCGACAGCGGGCCGCCCAGTACGCCCGTAACCGGCATGCCGAAGAGGAACAGACCCGTGACACGCCCGCGGCGCTGGCTCGGATACCAGTACATCAGATACAGAATGATCCCGGGGAAGAAGCCAGCTTCGAAGACGCCGAGCAACAGCCCGAGCCCCCGTGATATCTCCTCGCGCTCAGCCAGCGTCTACGCCAATCTCGATCGATGCCTTTGCGGTGGCTGGATTCCGCCGGTCTCAGCCAGAATCCCTTGTACCGACGAGTGGTTCCGGTCAAAAAGCTGGGCGGTCCTCTGGAGTGATTCTCCCTTCCGCCAACGTTCCCACATCAGCGCTTTCTGCTTCTCGCTGTAATAAATCCGGCGTCGCTGTTTCATCTGCAACACTCCCACTGCTTGCGCAGTCTTAAGTGTGTTGCATCCACCGGTTGAATCCGCCCGCAGAAGTTGCCGATCCGTAACTGAGACATCGGTCGGCGGCGCGGGCGACATTAGCCCGTGGCCCTGATGTCAGTCTTTTGCAAGAGGGCGATTGCTCGCTATGGCCTTTGTCGTTACGGGCGATCGCTCAGCCGAGCAGGGCCTGACGACGGGGTAATCGACGTTCAACCAGTGTCGGGTTCTCCGGCTTGATCATCGCCAGACACGCTGGGTCGGGCGTGCACGCGCCTCAGCGGCCCGGCCAGAACTGTGACGTGCTCGGGAAAGGGGGCCTTGCGCGGCTTCATCGCGTCTTCACGCGTTGCGAGTGCAAAGGCTCGCAGGCGCGCCCTGAGTTGCTCCGATGTCTCTACCGGCGGCAGCGCCGTTCGTTTGCGTTGCGTCATTTGTCGATCCCGCATCAGTTCTCGCAACTCACCCTGCCATGTTTGTGGGACCGTGGCGAGGCGCACTTCCCACTGTTGGCCGTCACGTTCGATCGCAGGCACTGCGGCTGCAGGGTCAGGCAGTCGTTACCCGTCATCGCAATTGAAGGAGCGGAGGGCTCGGCCGACGGGCTTTTGGCCTGGCTAGCCTGTAAGCCCCCAACTTATCACAGCCAAAACGCAATGCCGATACGAATGGCTACGGGCATGGAGACGCTTACCCGTCAATCCTTCTGATCGGTACGCGAGCGCATCGACACATACGCGTACGCGCTCTGGTGTCCGAACGCCAGAGCCGATTTGTCGGTGTGCGATCATCTCAGGCTACGGCATCTTACCCGTCTTCATCGGGTAGCAAACCTGGTCAACCGCATTGCCGTTACCTAGCCTACTTCATCTCTGCTGAATCACGTGCTAAGTAGGTCGCGCGCCTGTTCGATCGGTTTGACTTGTCCTGGAGGAGTCTATTGCGCGAGGAATAATGCTGTTGGGGAGAGCCTGGTTGGGCCAGGTGTCGCGCAGCATCCTCTGCAGCATTTTTTGAAATCCACGACTGACCTGCTGCAAGTGTTTCGAGTAAGCGAACGTAACCCGGGACTGAGTATGAGACTGTCCAGTGTCGGCGCTCTGCAGCTGCATATCCGCCATATGAGCTGAGGCTAGGCTGTAAAAGCTCACGGTCCCATCGCGAATGTGCCTCCGACGGCTCAACCGACGGAAATATCCAGTGTTGAAAGCGCTGCGCGCACATCGGCGGTCGTAATAGTGGAGGCTCCCGATTCGATATGGCGTGCCGCGGCCTCGTCGATGAGCCGCTGCAATGCGGCGTCCGTGTCGGCGATCGAGCACCCCTCAAGCGCGGTGATTACGCATTCCACGGTGTGCCGCGAAATTGCAAAGGTGCCTCCCGCCTTGAGCTTCAGCCGGGATCGGATATAAGCCGCGAGCGACTCGCGTGACGGCACGTCAAAGCGGATCTTCTGCTCGAGGCGGCCGCCACGCAGCACCGCCGGATCCAGTGCCTCCGGATGATTGGTAGCCGCAATCACAAGTACGTCAGGCACGCGGCCATCGGCACCGTCGATCGAGGCAAGAATGCGGTTCGTGACGGATACAGCCGCCGACATCCGTCTATTCCGGAAGACATCATCCGCCTCGTCGACGAATACGATGCAAGGCCGCAGGTCCTTCGCCTGCCGGTATAGCTGGCTCCACGCGGAATGGCTGGCGAGAAGCTCGGCGCCGGTTGTCTTGAGAACCGCCCATCCGCTGGACTTTGCGATGGCCATTGCGGCCTGCGTCTTGCCGGTGCCCGGTGGGCCATAGAACAGTACGCCGCGGGGAAGCGCGCCGCCGAGCTGTTCCATGCGGTGAACATGGCGCAGGCGCAGCGCAAGCCGTTTAAGTTCTTCACTCGAGCCCTCGGGCATGATGATTTCGTCTACCGTCTTGACCCTCTCCGGCAGGTGCCCCTTCGACCCCTGGATGCGACGCATGGCCTGCATGGCAATATCGAACGAAACGGGTTCGGTCCCGAAAAGGCCTTCGCGCCGCATGTCGGCAAGTTGAGGTCCCACGGCCATCAGACGCGAAGCGCTGAACCCTTCCCAGCGGGCCGCGAGACTCCTGAGCACAGGCATGCTGAGCGCCTTCGGTCCGAGCGCATGGAAGACGGTACGGAAAAGCAGCGCTTCACGTGCTGTCGTGTCTGGCGGTGGCACCTCGATCTTGAAGTCGAAGCGACCCTCGCGCACCGCGGCCCTATCGAGCCAGTCGAGATCGTTGGTGGCGGCGACCAGGATAATTCGGGTGCCGCGCAGGCGGACGATCTCGGTGAGCATCGTGTTCGTCAGATCGCGATCCATGTGGTGGGAGTCGTGCCTCGCCTTGATGAATCCGTCCACCTCATCAACCAGGAAAACAGCCTGACCGAGCCGGGTGGCCTGCGCAAAAGTCGCCTTCAGGCGCTCAGGTGTTTCATTGACCCACTTGGAGGCGATGTCCTGATAGGCAATTGAGAAGAAGGGGATCCGCAACTCTCCGGCGAGTGCTTCGGCAAACATGGTTTTTCCATTGCCGGGCTCGCCGGACAGCAGGATGCCGTTTCTTGCCTGAGCGGGGTTGGCCAGGATGTCGCGCGCCGCGTTGAGTAGCCGGTTCTTTGTGTCAGCCATGCCGGTGATGGCGTCAAAGGCGAACCGGGCGCGCAGTATGCGGTCGTCCAGGGCGTACGCCCGCTGGGGCGCCGGCTGACCTGGTGCATCCTGTGCCCTGGAGCGTGGGACCGGCTGTTGTGCGGGCCGCTGGGTGGGTTGGCCGGTCTTGCTGTACCCTCGCACGGCACGCAATGCCATCCACAGTACGAGTCCGACTCCGAGCAGGCCGGCGCTCAGCCCGGAATACTGACCAATCGCAAGCATAAGTATGGCGAAGGTCCCGGACACCATCAGCCAGCGGGCGGCGCGGACAAAGTGGTGAAGCGCGAGCGTCAGGCCCGTGCAGGCCAGCATCGCAAGCAGCAGGTGCCCGTCATGGAGGTGAAGAACCGATCCAAGGCCGGCACCCATGAGGGTGCCAGTCAGAATCGAAGGGAACAGACGGGCCGTGAATACGATGGCATCCTTCATGGATGACTCTCCGTACAAGCAGGTGGGTTACAGGGACGAGACTGAATTTGGGCGTGGAAGAAAACCCGGAACGCCTAGCGATACATGGGCATGATCTCGTCCTCGATCATGCTGTACAGGTCGTCGCGGATGAACTGCGCGAACTGCGCGCGTTCGAAGAAAACGGCGGTGAGGAGAAGGGCCGTGAATCCGATTGAGCAGCCCTTGATCATGTCGATGACCCCAAGGGCAAACCCGTGTGCCAGCGCCGGACAGGCATCCTGAAGTCCACCTAGGCCAAGCAGGATTCCAAGACACGAAGTACAGGACATGAAAACCGGTGCGAAGAACATCAGTGTCGCAAGGGTGTTGCAGAACGCCCGGACTGGACGGGGGAGGCACGCGTGGTCCGGGTGGATGAAGGAAAACAGTGACGGTTGCTGCTGATGGTTTTGCATGTGAAGCTCCGTGTAGGTAATGAACTGGATCTGTCGGTCCCGTCGCGACGGCTCGTCGTGCGGCAACAGATCCAGGTTCCCATGGACCAGAGGGAAAGCAAGTTGATGCGGACTAGCGAAGCACAATGAGTGGGCGACCTCGTCTGGGTAGCCACTGACGAGGTGCCGAATGCCGACGGCGCGTACATTTGCGCGTCGGCCTGGTTGTGCGACGCCGGTTCTGCCGCAGCATGCGTCGCGAGTGCGCGATAGGGCGCCTGAGGTCGGCACTCAGTCGCCGGTACCAGGCTTCAATCGCTTCGGGCGGGATGCTTGCGTCGATATACCCGGTGACGCCCGAGTCGGTCACAACCTTGATGACCTCGCGGCCGTTGGCCGCGGTAAAGCGTGTGGTATCCAACTGGTATCTCCTTGCTTGTGCCGTTGACATGTCACTTGCGCGTGCGGCGTCGTAACCACCGCGTGAGGAGGGTGAATGGCGAGAAGTATTCAATAAAGCACTGTCTGCATTCCTCAACGAATACCTGCCAGAGATTCTTTTGCGGATTGCCCATGGGGATCCTTGAATAAGTTGGTTTACCGGAGTAGTCCGGTTTGGGAGACGGAAGCCGTCCGACCGCTGGCCTCGCACGTTGATGCTGTGTGAGGGCAAGTCCAGAATCACACGGAATTCCTGAGATGCAAGTTAGGGCACATGGCACCAATACGTCTCATAAGCGCGCCACCACCCCAGAGCGGGCCACTTTCGGACCGTAAGTAATTCAGTGCAGCAGGGCGGATCGGAGTCGATCAGGTAAGAGGAGAGCTAGAGCTTGCTGCTGCAATGGGGGGACTTTCACGCTGACGTATGGGACATCTGTGTGACACAGGCAGAAGGGCTTTGAACGCTCCTGGTGAGCTGCTGTCGGATATATTGAAGTAAGGCGTCCCGCTATGAAGTGCGGAAACGATGCGAATATCCGCGACACACGCAACGGTCGATGCATAGACGGCAATTCTGGTGAACCCGTGGGCTCGGCTGTGTGCGCATTCGCTGACGCTCCTGCACTGGTTGCAAAGCGTCCCGCCATACGACACGTTGCTTGATGGCTCGACCGCAAAGACGCGGGTCATAGAGCCGCAAGAGTATCCATACCAAGGTCCTAGGGGTTGCCTCGGCGATCGTTGGTGACAAGGAGCAGGTTCAGAAGGCAACGACCTACGCTGTCGCAGCGAAAGCGCTTGCGCTCCGATCAGGAGCTGTGATAGCTTTCGAATCACGCCGCCCTGCGTGCGGCATGCTGTTCCAAATGCGGTAGGGATCCGCCTGCAGATTTTGACGTTCAAGTCGTCAATTCTGTTCGGGTTTCATTCGCGACTCTCCCAGAAAGTCTCCCCCTGCTTCGTGTGCCGTCGGCTGCGAAGCAGCGGCAATCAATCTCAAGCTCCGGGTCTCAGCTCTGCGCACTGGCTTCGGCCTAGGCTCGCGTGTCCACTGTACGCCGAGCGCATGAACTCGTCAGGCAGTGACACCTGATACCAGTCTTGGCTGGTGTCTGGTTTATTCACCATTTGCATTACAACGGGTTTCGTAGCTAGCCCTGCCCGCGCCTCGAAGTGGCGAAGCGCGGAACCTGCAGCGCCCCTTATGGCCGCGTGCAGGAGATCGCTACACATTAAATCGCATTCCTAATTGATGGGTGCGGTTGGCTTTGCCACCGTGGGTCGCCGATTGGGGCGACCTGACCGCCTTCGATTCGAGGCGGGAAGACAAACCAGGAGAACGGAATGGAAAAGAAGATGGATGATGCAGTCGAAGTGCCGATTGCCCCCTCGCTGCCTCAGCGGTCGACGAGCTACTCGGGTTGGGACCTGATCCGCGCGCGTCTCGACAAGGTAACTGCAGATGACGTTGAGGAGTGCCGTGCGCTGTATGACATGCTTGAGCACGTGCGTCAGTGCGCCCGGCTGGAACATTGGCGCTCGCTGCAGGGCTATTTCGGGTCAATTCCGCGCTGCGTGAAGGCGGTGGGCGGGAAGGGGCGTTAGGCCACGCCGGGGAGCCCCGTACCCCTGCAGGCTCCGAAAGTGTGAAGTGGACTGAATTGCTAACCGAGATCGCGGGCGCTGGTTAGCGCCCGTGGTTTCTTTGCAGCGCCGGGAGGGCCAATGGGTAGTGATCTGAAACGACAACTGCGCCTGCTGATTGGGCTGTTTTTTGACGGCGACCATGATAGCTACAGCTATAAGGTGCATCACAACGTTCTGCCGCGTTTGGTGGATATTCTGTATAAACGCGGATTCAAGCTGGGCCGGGCGGAGAACCTCGCACAGCGGCACGTCGACGTCATTCTTCGTGCCGTCTTCGAGCAGGGGCTGCCGCAGGAAACGGTGCGTCTGGTCTGGAGCGAGCTCGGCCATTGGGCTCGGTGGGTGAGAAAGGGGGCATCTCGTGCTGCCGCTTGAGGCCTGTTGGCAGAAATACCGTGCGCCCATCAACGAGGTTCCATTCGATTTGCACCGTCGCGCCTGACGCGGAGGTCGTGGGTAACCAGGTCGCCGAGATGGAGGGAAGGGTGGGGCGCGGGGGGGTGGGCGCCCGCCGCCCCCCAAAAAAATGCGTTTTACGTGCCCCCCCCCC
>NZ_JARESV010000087.1:0-16890 GCF_046026985.1 Paraburkholderia sp. RL18-101-BIB-B | reverse complement strand
ACTGTTGCCGTGAGTTGCGCAATTAGCACGGCGCCGATCAGCCACATCGCCGGAACCAGTACGCGTTTCCATACGTTAGCTGAATCGCGGTCCCCGTGCTCTCCAGTTGCAATGATCAATGTGGTCACCCATAGACCTTCGCCGATCGCGCGCAGATAGGGCTTCTGAAAATTGCGATCGTGCTTCCGTTCGATCAGCCACACCAGATTGGCGAGAAGGAAGACGATGCCGATTGCTATGCCCAGAAGCTGTCCAATGGACCTCCACGGAATCGACCAGAACGTCGCGAGAAACGCACTTTCGTTCTGGGCGCGCACCATGATCTGCAATCCGGAGTCAAAAAAAGGGAGCGAGAAGTCCACGACCTTTTCGCGTTCCGGCGTCATCGTGATCGCCGCTATTGCGACATCAGCGTCACGACGCTGCACGGCAAGCAGCAAAGCGGCCTGCGTCGGGACTACGGTCCAAGTGAAATCGACGCGGATGCGGCGTGCCACTTCGTCCCACAGGTCGATGCTAAAACCCGCTGGGGTATTAGTCTGTGGCAGGACGAACGGCGCGATCGGTGCAACCACGACCCGCAACGGGCGATCGGCAACTGAGGCGGCTGCGACTACTCGTGTTACGCCGCGATCGACCGGAACGGTCAGCCTCGGCCTGCGTATCTTGCCGTCAAGGGCTGAGGTGCCATCCCCTACGCTTGCATCGACACGGATGGTCCCGGCGTTATGTATCGGGTTCAGCTTTCCGGAGACCGCTGGAAATGGTCCCATCACCGTCGACGGTAGCGTGAGGCAGCCCAGCGCGACCAGCCACTTCGATGGGCTGTTCATCGCATCTCTCCCGAAGTAGATCGCATTGTTTATACCGGCCATTACCGGCGGAATGCATTTCGGTTCCGCCAGCTGTACCACACCATATCGATGTCAACGGCGCGACCAGTTCGAATCGCGATTCTCGCCCTCCTGGAGGGTGTGACTGCGCCCCTGAGGATTGTTTGGCCAACGGTCTGTCTTAACGCATCTTGCCTAGACGCGGAAATCCGCCGCCATGTCCGTGTCGGTGCGCGCTTCGAGCCGACCCGACCGGCATGCTGCGACAAACACTTCGTAGTCGCGCTCAACCTGATCGGCGTAGGCCTCTGAGTACTTCACCATCGCATCGGCCATCTGTTCGCCTCGGCCAATGTACTCGTTGATTTCCCTTGCACGTCCGCTGGCTTTTGCATGTGCGCGCGCCAACACCCAGCCGCATACCGCGGCGAATTCGCCGAGCACTGGCGCATCCATCAGTTCGATCTGCGGCGACAGCTTCATGTCGCGCAATTGCCGCATATAGAAATGGCGCCCCAGCGGGCCCTTCGTCCAGCCGAGAAACAGGTCGCTCGCCGCCTGCATCAGGCGTTGCCCTTCGACCACGCGTTGGCCTTCATGCTCGATTGGGGGCGACTTGAAATAACGGGCCACGACCGACTGAGTCGCCTCCTTGATCTGCAAAAAGAGCGGCTTGTCGTGCCGGTCTACCATCAAATGGATCAGGCAGCGGCTGCCGACGCTACCCACACCGACCACCTTGAAGGCCGTATCCTGGGCGGTGAAATTGCTCAATAGCTGGCGTCGGTCTGCCGCAAGCGTGGAGAGATACTCGTTGAATGCCTTATCGACACCGTGACGTGTCTTGCTCCGTCGGGTCCAGTCGTCCTCCGCCGAGATTAGCGTGTTCTTTCCGCCGGGATGGAAGATCGCGGGCGGCGCGTCACGAATCAGCCAACGGCCGCCGACACGGTCCGAGAGCTTGGGTAGCAGCGCTTCACCGGTGCGGCTGGCGGCCCGCTCCATGCCACGCTGCACGCGCTTGCGGGCTTCCGGCAAAGTGAGCTCTTCGAGCAGACGATCAAAGGTGATCCGGTCGTACCAGATGTCGAGGATGCTCGTCTCGGCGTAGTTCGCCATCCGCGTCTGATAGCTGCTCACGACCCTGCGCACCAGCTCTTCCCCGACCCCGCGTTTGTGTTGCAGATGCCGCGCGGCAACCACAAAACTGGCGGCCAGCCGTTTCAGGTCCCATTCCCAAGGGCCCGGACTGGTTTCATCGAAGTCGTTGAGGTCAAGCAACAATGCGCGCTCGGGGGTCGCGAAGCCGCCGAAGTTCGCGAGGTGACAATCTCCGCAAATCTGGATGATCACGCCCGAGTTGGGTGTACCCGCAAGGTCGTGCGCCTGGATGATGGCACTTCCGCGATAGAACGCGAAGGGCGATTCGATCATGCGGCCGTAACGCAGCGGCACGAGTCGCTCGATTCGGCCCGCACTGTTGATCTCCAGCAGTTTCACAGGATCACGATCAACGTTACCGACCGCTGCATGCTCCCGGCGCGGCACCTGCCTGCGACCGGTTGATGATGACTTCTTGCCGGAATCAGTATTGCGAATTTTTGCCACAAGGAATCTCCTTACCGGCTGCCTGACGTGATGGGTAAGAAAGGGGCGGGCGGCAGATGCAAAACCTCTGCTCTACTGTTGCCGAAAAAGTTTCTTGCGTCACCGTCCATATATTCGTTTTGCTGGCTCTGGTTTGATTGCCGCAGCTCAATGTCCCGCACTACCGCCGGCATCCTCGAGTTGACGCATCACCGCATCCAGATTGAACGACGCTGCCTTCTGGCGTGGCGGAAATGCCTCAAACTCGCTGATCTGCGAGGCCACCACTGCCTGCATCCCGTAGATCAGATAGGCGTGGGAAATCACGAAGTCCCAGTAGGTGTTCGAACTATCATCGGCCCGCTCGAACGGATCGCGCCGCAGGTTGAACATTTTAGGAAGTCTTAGTGGCACAAACGGCTCGGCCCAACATTGCAAGCGCGTAGCGCGCTGCTCCATCAGCACCATTTTCCAGTCCTTCACCCTGATGCCCAGAATGTCGCCGTCATCGCTCACGTAGAAGAAAGACTCACGGGGGCTTTCACTCACTTCACCGGACAGATATGGAAGCATGTTGAAGCCGTCGAGGTGAACCTTGAATGTCTTCTCGCCAGCTTTGTGTCCCTTCAGCAGTTTCTCCTTGATGTCGGGAACGCCTGCGGCGGCCAGAAATGTCGCCATCCAGTCCTGATGCGTGACGATGCCGTTGAGAACCGTGCCGGCGGGAAAGTGCCCAGGCCAGCGGACGAACGCCGGCACGCGCCAGCCGCCTTCCCAATTGGTGTTCTTTTCCGAGCGGAACGGCGTGATGCCGGCATCGGGCCAGCTGTTGTAATGCGGTCCGTTATCCGTTGAATACATGACGATGGTGTCGTCGGCAATGCCGAGCTCGTCGAGCTTGGCGAGCATCTTGCCAATGTTCTCGTCGTGGGCCACCATTACGTCGTTATAGTCCCCCTGGCCGCTCTTGCCCTTGTGCTTCTCGGCGCAATGAGTCCGGAAATGCATTGCGGTGGTGTTGTACCAGAGGAAGAAAGGCTTGCCGTCTTGATGAGCCTTGTCGATGAATGCGCTTGCATACGCAGTCGTCTCGTCATCGATGGTCTCCATGCGTTTTTTGGTGAGGGCGCCTGTGTCATCGATCTTCTGTCCACCTTTACCATCGGACCAGCAGTGCAGCACGCCGCGCGGGCCGAAGCGCTTCTTGAAATCGGGACTTTTCGGATAGTCGGGGTCCTCCGGTTCTTCCTCGGCATTGAGGTGATAAAGGTTGCCGAAGAATTCATCGAACCCATGCATGGTTGGCAGGAACTCGTCCTTGTCGCCGAGGTGGTTCTTGCCGAACTGGCCGGTGACGTAACCCAACGGCTTGAGCATTTCCGCAATCGTCGGGTCCTCGGCTGACAGCCCGAGGTCCGCTCCTGGCATGCCGACCTTTGTCAATCCCGTGCGGATCGGATTCTGACCGGTGATGAACGCTGCACGCCCGGCGGTGCAACTTTGCTGGGCGTAATAGTCGGTGAATGCCACGCCTTCGTTGGCAACGCGGTCGATGTTCGGCGTGCGATAGCCCATCTGTCCGTGGCTATTGAAACTGATGTTCCACCAGCCGATATCGTCGCCCCACAAAATAAGAATATTCGGTTGCTTTGTTGCCATGATTGCTTCGTCTCCTTTCAGATTGCAACCAGGTCACCTGAATGCGACCTGGGCTAAGGACTCACACGGCGATGCTCCGTGGCTCACGAGGTACACGATCGCGGCTCGCGCTGCCGACGTTGCCGAAAGAGTCCTCGGGTGCGTGATTGCCGTGGCAAAAGCGGAATTTTTGACCGCTGTCGCAAGGGCAGGGCGAATAGGGCCCGCGTCGCTTGTCTTCGCCGGCGACAAGCGGCATCACCTCCGCGGGTGAGCGGCCGCTCTGAAGCAGTTTGGCCATCGTCTCCATGGCGGGGCGCGAACGGGTGAAGAAAAACTCAAGACCGGCGCAGAGATAGTTCTGACCCGCTTCGCCATCGCGCGAGACCGCGAACCTGTCCTTCGGGCAGCCTCCGTTGCACAGCGCCCTGACCTTGCAACTCCGGCATTGCGCCGTCAGCGAATTGAGCTTGTCTTGCCCGAACTTGCGCTGTTCCGGCGACGACAACAGTTTGAGCATGTGAGTGGCGTGAATATTGCCAAGCCGGTAGCCGGGCTCGACAAAGTGGTCGCAGGAATACAGGTCGCCGTTATATTCGAGCGCGGGGCCGAGACCGCAAGTGGGGGCATGAATGCACAGCAAATGCCGGCCAAAATATGCCTCGAGCGTGACGTCGAAAAGCTGAACGAATACGCGGCCCACATCGTGGCGCAGCCACTCTTCGAATACATCGAGCAAAAACCGCCCGTACTGCAGCGCGCCCACCGAACGATCAGTGACGCGGTTGCCCGTTTGCGTGTAGAGCACGCGCTTGCGGCCGGGCCGATCGCTCCAGCCGAGGTTCGCCAACTGGATGGTCTGCTCCGTGGCACGCTCGATGATCGGAATGAACTGCACCCACTTTGCACCGAGTTGGTCGCGAAAGAAGCGGTAGACGGCGCGCCCATGATGCTGATTGGCGGCGTTGACGGTGCAGAGAATGTTGAAGTCGACGCCATGCTCCTTCAACTGCTTCCAACCTTTCATGACGAAATCGAAGGTTCCCTGGCCGCGTCGGTCGATGCGATAGATGTCGTGCAGTTCGCGAGGCCCGTCGACGCTCAGACCCACGAGGAAGTTGTGCTCCTTGAAGAAGCGGCACCACGTGTCTTCGAGGAGAATGCCGTTGGTCTGGAACGTATGCTTCACGATCTGGCCAGGCTTACGATATTTGTCGATCAGCTCGACGGCCGCTCGGAAGAACTCGACTTTCATCAGCGTGGGCTCACCGCCTTGCCACGCCACTGTGACTTCCGGGGTGCGATGCGACTCGAGCAACTGGCGAATGTAGGTTTCGAGCGTGGCCTGCGACATGCGATGTCTTTCGTTGGGATAGAGTGCGTCTTTGGACAGGAAGAAGCAATACTGGCAATCGATGTTGCAGGTGGAACCGCTTGGTTTGGCCAATAGATGGAAACACGGCGGCGAGTCGGCGGAGTCCGGAACTTTGGACGAGGAGGCATCTGGGCGAGACAGCAGCGTCGAGTCAGTCAAGATGCTCTCCGTATTCATTAGCGTGCCGGCTTGCGGATCACGCGCCTCGGGAAATGCGTTCAATCAGGTCCAGCGACGTTGTTCGCACGCTCCGAACGAGTCATGTTTGTTGCTTGATAAGGTACACATTCAATAGCTTTCGCATCAGCACTACGAACTGTTTTGGATTAAATCTAGCACACGTTGGCGGAGAAAACGTCATCTGAGCGGTGCCCTTAACCCTTACTTTCGTCGCCAGGTTCCACGTCGATCGCGACAAGGACGATCCACGCTTTTTCACGATTCAGGCTTTAGAACAACGCGATTGAAGACTATAGTTTTTTGACCTGATGAAACGGGAACGTCGTGTCGATCATGTGACCATGTCCTGCTTTACGCGCTTGACCCAGCGAGCGCTGCGGCGGTCGCGGTCGGGCAAATCAATGAGGAGGCTGGCGTGAGCGAACCAGAGACCCGAACTTCGAATCAACTGGCCGGCGACCGCACGAATCTCGCGGCAAAGCGCACGCTCATGGCCGCCGACAGGTCACTCATGGCATGGATCAGAACCGCGCTATCGATGATCAGTTTCGGCTTTACGATCTATAAGATCCTCCAGGGATTTCAGGAAGCGGGCGTGCATCTGTCCCACCCGGAAACGCCGCGACGTGTGGGGCTATTCCTCACTGCGATGGGCACGGTTTCGACAGTGATGGGAGCCATCGAATACTGGCGAACCCTCGTGTCCATGCGAGAAATTCAGCGCTTCAGCGTCTGGCGGCCCACGTTTGTCATTGCGCTGATCATGGCAATCGCTGGATCGGTCGTGTTCTTGAGCATTGTCGGCAGGTTGCTCTGAGAATCTCCCGGCGATCATCGGTCCAGTCCTCCGCACGCGGCCGTCACCATCGTGTTGAACAGATTGACGCCGCTAGAAGCTCATGGCAAATCCGACGGATACACCATGAACATCGTGCCCAAATACATATCGGACCATGAGTCGAGTTCGCGTGACGATGACGGGATAGTGGCTGCTGTCCAATTCAAGGCCGACGCCCAACGAGGTCAGATTGTTGAAGCCCAGCACGCCGGCGCTATTGCCGAAATACTGCGAGTAAGCGGTTTCAAGCACGTAGCGAACGGGTTTTTCCAGCGCATGCAAGCCGGTTGGCGCTCGCCAGCGCGCCCAAAGACTCAGTTGCTGCGCGGTGGACGAACCCTGTGCAGCCGCGGATGTACTTCCGAAGCTGCGCAGGTAGATATCCGTGGCCCGCAATTCGACGTCGATCTCGTAGTTCTCCCGATAGTGCTCGTAGTCGAGCATCAACGAGCCGCCATAGCCGTAGGCGTTGAGCGTGCCGTCGCTCAGGAATTGCAGGTTCGTGTCCGCGGCATGATTAATGAACGCCTGCGCAACGCGCAGATCGCTGGTGACCCGCCCGATCGTTCCATTCAGGATGGGGCGGAATTTCAGTTCGTCGGTGATCGGGAAATCCCAGCCGATGCCGACGGTCGTGCTCGCCGTGTCCCATTTGACCGGCACCACCCGCTGTTGGGCGCCGTCGGTGGCGACGAAGGTCGGGTCGTAACGGCTCAACGCGATCGTGCCTTCCAGGTAGAGCGGAAAGCTCTTGCTGAGCGTAAAGCCGCCGCCCAGCTGAGTCTGGGCGAACCCAGGATTGCCCGTCGCGCCGTTGTTGATGGACAGCGAACTGGTGGTTACGTCGGGAACGGTGGTGTACGACATGATGGCGAGGACGCTATTTGCCTGTTCCTGAATGTTGGTGTTCAGTCTTGCCCGGTTCGACAGAAATATGTTCGGCTGTGTGGTCTGGGAGTAGGCGCTGGGTGAAAACGCGCTCATCAGAAACGTCAATGCGAATAGCCACGCGCGGCTGGTCTTCGGGAGGTCAAATCGCGGCACGTTGAATGGTGTCGACATCGAGTGGATCTATCCGGGTTCCAAGGTCGGTCTCGTTCAGTCACAGTCAGGGCCGCTTCGCAGCACACATGGCCCGCGCTATTGCATCCAGCAGGTCCCTGGCGATAAACGGCTTGATGAGTAGCTCTTTGCCTCCGGCGTTGGCCACCTCGCTTCGGGTCGCAGGGCCGTCATGTGCGGTGATGAATACCGCTGGCGGCCGGTGCCGCCCAAGTTGCGCGTAAAGCATGGGACCGGAAGTCGCGGGCAGTTGCACATCGAGCACGAGGCAACTCGCGTTGCTTGCGCCAGCCGCCGTCACGAGCGCTTCGGCACTTTCGAACGACAGCGTCCGAAAACCCGATGCACGAAGCAGCCGTTGTAGAGCGAGCCGTACGCCTGCGTCATCTTCGACGACCACAATAAGCTGTTTAGTTTCGTCCATTGCCAGCCCGGGGCAGATGCCCAAGTGTCATACGGGCAACAGCCGGGCGCTATCGGGAAGGAGGGCAATGAAGTTGCCCTTCGGGGCAAGCCGACATCGAATGCACCCTTCAGACGCGGAACATTGGCTCGGAGAGTCTCACCAGTTCGGCGAGCGAGTGCGCATTGAGCTTGCGCATGAGGTCGGCCCGGCACGTCTTTATTGTCCGTTCGCTCAAGGCCAGTTCGGCGGCAATCTGTTTGTTGAGCCGGCCGGCGACGACGCCACGCAACACCGCTTGCTCGCGATCGGTCAGGTCTGCCGTTCGCGATTCGCTGGATGTTTCTCCGGGCGGCGCAACCGCGGCAAGTGCAAGCGCACTTTCGATTGCTGCGAGAAGGGCGTGAGCATCGATCGGCTTGAGCAGAAAATCGCACGCGCCCGCCTTGATGGCTAGTACGGTGCTGGGAATGTCGTGGTGTGCGCTGATGAAAACAACGGGCATGGCGTTGCCCTGGCGTTGCATCGCATGCTGCAACTCGAGCCCGTCGGGCCCGGGAAGGTCGAGATCCAGCACCAGGCAGCCAGGCAGGGTGTCGGGTTCGGCCACCAGGAACTCCCCGGCCGACGCGTAACTTTTGACCAGATAACCCGCGAGTGTGAGCAGTCGAGTCAAGGCGGTGCGCATGGATGCATCGTCGTCGACGATGTGAACGACAGCGTCGATGTGATCACTCACGTGCTTCCTCCTTGTACGGCTGGCCGTGTGACAACCCGGTCCGTTGCCGTCGCGGCATCGCTGTTGGGACGGTGGACAACGGCCACATCAGGCATGCTGCTCGTCGGCAACCAGACGCTAAACACGCTACCCCCGCCTTCGCGATCCGCCACAGCGACACGTCCGCGGTGAGCTTCGACGATGGTGCGGACGATAGACAGGCCGAGGCCCATGCCATGCGGTTTGGTCGTGTAAAGTGACTCGAACAGTCGTGCTTTTGCACCCTGCGCAATGCCCTGTCCACGGTCAGCGACCGTCAGTTCCAGGCCGCCGCCACTCTGCCGCGTCGAGACGGAGAGAATGCGCGCGGACGGCGGCGTATCCTGCATGGCGTCCATCGCATTGAGGGTGAGGTTAAGCAACACCTGTTGCAACTGGATACGGTCACCCTGAAGCCGGACGGCATTGGCACCCAGGTTTGCTTCGATCGTCACGCTGCGGCGGCGTGCCTCCGGTCCGAGGAGCGCCAGGGTCTCGGCGAGCGTGCCATCGATCTCGAGCGGACCGAACGCCACCGGCTGCTTCTGCAACAGGGCTCGCAGACGTTGAACCACCTCGTTGGCACGCAACGCATCGCGACGCACATCCGCGAGGATGGCGTGCAGCTCGTCCATTTCCGGCGATGGCTGCTCCAGCATCATCCCGGCTGCATCGGCGTTGTTGAGGATGGCCCCTAGCGGCTGACCCACTTCGTGAGCAATGGATGCACTCAGTTCGCCCGCGGAAGCAAAGCGCGCGGCCCGAGCCAACTCGCTGCGACGCAGAGTGGCCTCGTCTTCTGCCAGATGGCGCCTGCGCCGCTGCCATAGCAGTGCGGCGATGGTGAGCGCCTGCATGACCAGGACTGTCAGCGCCAACAAGACAGCGCCCCGGTACTGGCGCCATATAGAAGGCGGCACGTTGGTTAGCGCGCAGCCCGCCGGCAACGCGTCGGTTCGAAGGCCCAGCTTTTCCATCTGCCCAACGTTCGCGGCACAGCGCGACGGACCTATTGATGTGGTCGCCCCACCAGGTGACGTTTTTCCGAGCAGGATGGATGCAGCCAGCTCGCCGGTGAGCCGGCCGTTGTTCTCGAAGCTGACGACGGAGCCCGCCGTCAGACCGCGCGCAAGGTACGTCGGATACCAGCTGTAGATCGGCGCGCCCGAGACCTCGACCATCGGCGCCACGGCTTCATAGGGGAAGTAGGTCCGCCCGTCCCTGTCGCGGTACATAGTCGTGTAGATCACCGCGCTACCCTTGTCGAGAGCGGCAAGGCGTTGGCGCAACTCGGGTAACGGCAAGCCGCTCCAGATGTCCACCGTCCATTTGCGGGACGTGCGTCCCGTTGCTATCTTCGCGGTACGGGCAGCGCCATCACGATCGAACGCTGTGACACCACTTACCACGACGAGATGGTGCGCCAGCGGCTGCAGCCGTTCGGCCAGCGCGAGGGTGCCGCCAATGTCGATCTGCATCGGCGCATGTGCAAAACCTGGCGGCAGTCCGTTGAGCCTACGGTCCTCGATGCTGGAAATCAGGACCGGCACACCGGGCCAGATTTCTTCGTGATACTTACGGGTGAAGTCGAGGGCGAAATCCGCTATACCAACGACGATGTCAACCTGCGTGTTCTGATACTTTTTCCTCATCAATGCGAGGAAATCGGGCATCAGCGCGGCACTATCGAAGCGTAGGCCATCGAGCGGATCGGTATAAAATTCCACCCCGTCGGGAGCGGCCGCGGCGAGTGAACTGCGAAGCGTCTGAATTTGTTCAAAAGCTGCAGGCTGCGTGGGGTCGGCTCCCGGCAGAATGACCACGCGCCACGGATGAGCGACGGAAGTGCTGACGCTGACGCAAAGCAGCAGCGCAGTCAGCCAGCGCTTGCCGCGAGACAATACAACGCCTCGACGTACCGTTCCGGCCACCACGGTCCTCGAACTTCCCTCGTACACGCATTCTGCGAAGTCGGGCATATCCACGCTATGTCTGGGCAGTTGGCCAACTGGATCAACATCGCGACAGGGCCGATTTTCTGGTGAGCTTCGCCAAGTGCGCGCTTCGAATCATCTGTGTGCGTTCAATAGGATGACTACGGGTGGCGGCTTCTGCTGTTGCTATCATCTTAGAGTTTTTTTTTACAAACTGACAGCGAGATATTTGAGTCAGTGAAACGTGTCTCGGTGAATAGCAATGGCGCGTATAGGGCCGCAGTGGGTCACACTGCCGGGCACTGAGACAGTGAAATGCAATGGCATATGGCTCACGGCTTGGACAGCGATTGCGCGACGCTAATCAAATTCTGAGGCGCGACCCGGATAATGCCGTTACGCGGGCTGTCGATATCGGCGATAAGCATGAACGAAAGTGAAACAATCAGGGGCATGATTAGCAGAAAGCGCATTTTCGCATTTGCGCTCCGCGCTCCATAGCCGACGAGCAGGTTGCAGAACACGCCGATCACAATCATCAATGTCCATGCCGACGGAGGAATGCGATTCCACCACGCGGCCTGGGAGTAGCCCTGTGTATTAATCACGTCGTTCATACCGGCGACAGCGAGCGCCGTGACAGGGTTCGGCTGCGCCGCGGCCGAAGTCCTGACTGCTGCCCATAGATCCGTTTCGAGTTTTGTCGTCACGGCGTCGACCTCGGCCAGGCGCGCTGAATCGCGAACCTCGTAAAACAGAATGCGCTGTTCAAGGTATTTGGGCAGCAGCGAACGTACCGCTGCTGCTTCGGAGGCAGACAGGAGATCGGCGCGGAGAAACTCTGTACCGATTGCGTTCGCCTCTTCCTCCTCGTAGTTCTTGCGCTGGTCGTAGCGTCCCACCGCCATCGAGAGGCTGAAGCCGATAACGAGTGCGAGCAGCGTCAACGCGGCGGACTGGACAATACCGAAGTCTTCGCGAACCTCGCCTTCCAGTGGCTTGCGGCGCCGAAGGAAGGCAAAGCCTATCCATCCCGCAAGTGTCATCGACACGATCGACACGACAAAGAGAACGATTGGATGGTTCGTGAGTAGTTCCATGCCTGCCTCCTTTGCAAATCTGCTGAAGTTTGCGGTTTGCGCTGGTTTTCTTCGTAGCGATGCTTCGCGTTCCGCGCTGAGCGCATGTCAAATGAGCGTCTTGAGAACCGTCAGCAGAAGGCTTTGGATGGGCAGTTGCATGCCGGCGACAATCAGAACAGGAATGGCTGCCGGGACGGCGATGGCGGCCACACCCAGCTTGCTGATGGGAAACTTTCGCATGTGCAGCACGGAAGCGAAGATGGACTGCACGTCGGCGACCGGTCCGAGTTCGGGGGCATCGAGAATTGCAGGCGAACCGATCTCTTCGCTCAACACCCAGCGGCGATGCACCAGTCTGCCGTGGTGTCCGACGATGCTGCCGTAGTCGAAAATCGCCTGACGCTTGACCTTTCCCAACAGCAAGGCCAGAGGCATTAGCGGAACGAGAAAGATGATGGTAACTAGTACCGCAGTCGCGATCAGCACCCCTTTGATCGCCATCACGCTGACGCCGTGATAAACGACATTGTGTGCAAACGAGGCCGCCGCAACCGCGGAGACGGCGAAGGCGACCGGACTGAAGATGAACACGAGGCGCTCATAAAACCCCAATCCGCCGACCCGATCCGGGTGCGTTGGAACGAGCGCCAGCGGAAACTTCGCGAGCTTGAGCGTGAGCACGAAAACAAGGCACGCCCGCCACAGCCATGCGAGAAGCAGGGCGGTGAAAATTGGCCGGATCACCAGCACGAACCACCAGCCGCCAAATGTGATCTCACTGTCGGCTTCGCCGCCCGCGGCGGCCCATGACATATCTTCGAACTGTCTGAAGACGGCGCCTGCGCTCGACCACGCAATGGCCACTCCAAGAATCATCACCCATGGCAGCACGCCGTTCCTGAGCCGGACCACGCTGGCGATCAATGCCCTGAATTGCGGAACCCGTTCGGTGGTGACGAGACCGGATTCGACAAAGTAGCGAAGCAGCGGCGGCACGGATTTCTGCGCGATGTCTTCGGCGACGATCAACAGGGGAATCGCCACGAGGCAGCGCACGTGAACACCAAAGTGCGCAAACAGTGAATCTTCGCCCGTGATGCTCCAGCCGCGTCCGGTGAGCATGGCCCAGACCACTAGCGGCAGCCAGGTGATCGCCGCAAAGATGAGCGCGCGCCGGGACGTGCCCATGCCGTTGGCGGGAATCAGCCCGAGCCTTCGCTGAATGCGAAAGCCGATGTCGTCGCGCACCAGTGACAGTTCGACGCCGGTGGCGTCGCTGGCGGTATCGGGCTCGCCTGCACCACGCTGTTCAGAGATGGCCATGTGCTGCTCCGTCGTCAAAATCCGCTTTCCCGAACCACCGCGCTAGCAGGTGAGTGCCGCCCTCGATCAGCGATCAGCAGGCTGCGTCCGTTACCGCCGGTCTGCGGCTGGCCACGCGTCTCGCGCCGCGCGGGCGGCTCCGCATCGCATTGCACGAGCATGCGAAACACCGGTGGATTCGGTATCAATACGTCGGGGTCAGCGGACATGGTGACCAGACCTTTGAAGCGCGAGATGCGGCAGATTGTGAAGCGGTGGTGCGCGGTTGCGCATGTGTTGTCCTGATGAAATGGTGGCGCTTTCCGTGGATTCTCAAAGGATCCTAAAAGAACAGTTAAGAGCGCTTTGCCTCGGTTCACCGGGGGCCGGCGATTTAAGTGTCGTGCTGCTCAAGGCCGTGCGCTATCGGGGTGTGGGGCAACGAGATTGCCCTTCGGGGCAAGCTAATTTGAGCGATGATTTATCGCAAAGCATGACTGGCGATCCTGTCTGCATCAGTGGGATCGGTTCTGATCTTTGGCTGAACGCAATCCGATTGTCAGCGACAGTTTTCTGACTGTGTGGCCGCGCGCTGATGCCTAGCTTCCGGCGGCAACATTTCCTGACTCGTGCGTACTAGACGGGAGGCTTCCATGAGAAGGCAAAGCAACAATAAAGGCGCGGGGTCCGTTGCAGGTAGGGGATGGCCGGGTTCGGCGCGCAACGTTGCCCTTATTGTGCAACGCTGGCGGCTATTCGCCAGCGCCGCGCTCGTCGTGGTGGCGGCGCTGATAGTGCCGACGCTTGCGTGCGCGCAAACCTCGAATGACAAACCGAATATCGTCGTGATTTTCGGTGATGACATTGGGATGTGGAATATAGGTGCATACGATCACGGCATGATGGGCCGTACGCCCAACATCGACAGCCTCGCCCACGATGGCGCGTTATTTACCGACCAGTATGGACAGCCGAGCTGCACGGCGGGCCGGGCTGCGTTCATCATGGGCCAGATGCCGGTGCGCACCGGCATGACGACGATAGGCATCCCAGGCTCAAAGCGGGGCATTCAGAAGAGCAACCCGACGCTTGCCGAAGTGTTGAAGACGCAAGGATATGCAACGGCCCAATTCGGGAAGAACCACCTGGGCGACCGTAACGAATTCCTGCCGACGGTGCACGGCTTCGATGAGTGGTTCGGCAATCTGTACCACCTCAACGCCGAAGAGGAACCCGAAGAGCTCGACTATCCTGGCCAGCGCAATCCTCAGTACACAAAGGACGTCGGCCCGCGCGGCGTGCTGCATACATGGGCCACCAGCAATGACGACGCCACGGATGACCCTAAATTCGGCAAGGTCGGCAAGCAAAGAATCGAAAACACCGGACCGCTGACCCGCAAGCGCATGGAGACGTTCGATTCCGAGGTCCTCACACAGACGCTCGACTGGCTGGATCGCACGGGTAAGACCGGCAAGCCGTTCTTCGTCTGGTTCAACACCACAGCGATTCACATCTGGTCGCATCCGCAGAACAAGTATCTGCAACAGGCGGTTGCGGAAGGGCGCGCCGAGCAGGATGTGGTACGTGCCAAGATGCTCGAGCACGACGATCAGATCGGTCAATTGCTCAAGAAACTCGACGACATGGGCGTGTCCAAAAACACCATCGTGATTTACACGACTGACAACGGCAATGAACTGATGATGTGGCCGGACGGCGGCTATGCGCCGTTCCGCGGTGAGAAAGGGACAACCTGGGAAGGTGGCGTACGGGTACCGTGCCTGATTCGCTGGCCGGGCAAGATTCCGGCGGGTGTCGACCTGAACGGCATCCAGAGTCACGAAGACCTGTACGTGACGCTTGCTGCCGCGGCGGGCCTGCCCAACCTGAAGCAGGACTTGCTAAAGGGCTACAAGATGAACGGCACAACCTACAAGGCTCATCTTGATGGCTACAACAATCTCGACTACTGGGAGGGGAAGACCGGCAAGTCAGCCCGGCGCGAGATTTTCTACTACGACGAAACGGATCTGATGGCGATCCGGGTCGACGCCTGGAAGATGCACATCGGCGTGAAGAAGGATGGCAGCTGGTTCAACGAAAAGTCATATCCAAGCGTGCCCTATCTGTTCAATCTGCTAATGGACCCGATGGAGAAGATGGATCCGGAGTCGCATGAGTGGGGCTACGCGGGACGGAAGTTCGTGGCCGAGAAACTGTGGGCTCCGACCGCGGGCGTGCCGTTTCTGCAAGCGCATCTGAAAAGCCTGCAGGATTTCCCGCCGAGCCAGGGCGCCGATACGCTCAGCATGAAAAAAGCGGTCGACGATGCCATGAAGAAACTGTCGTCGCCGACAGGCAGCAGCAATTGATCGGGTGATGCTGAGGTGACACATGGAAACGCGTGCGAGAAAGGGCGTCTTCATTTGGGTCGCTATGTTTGCGGTCGTGTGTGGGCTCGCGGTCTCGGCGGCGGCCGTTTACAAGACGCGCACCGCCACGCCAACGCCGCTCACGATCGGTGACGGCAAAAGCGGACCAGCGGATATGGTCTGGATTCCTGGCGCCGATTTTCAGATGGGTACGGATAACCATTTGACGCTGCCCAATGAGCGGCCGGCGCACAAGGTTCGTGTCAGCGGTTTCTGGATGGACCGGCACGACGTCACCAACTCGGAATTCAGGCGTTTTGTGGGGGCAACCGGCTATGTGACGACCGCCGAACAGAAACCGCGTTGGGAAGATCTGAAAGTGCAGTTGCCGCCTGGCACGCCAGAGGCGCCAGACGATGTCCTGGTGCCGGGCGCAATGGTCTTCGTCGGTACCGACGCGCCCGTGTCACTGAACGATTACTCGAAATGGTGGCGTTTCGTGCCGGGCGCGAACTGGCGGCATCCACAAGGACCGGGCAGTGACATCGTTGGCAAGGACAATCATCCGGTCGTTCAGGTTTCCTACGAAGATGCTGAGGCTTACGCGAAATGGGCCGGCAAGCGTCTGCCGACTGAGGCCGAGTGGGAGTTCGCGGCGCGCGGCGGCCTCGAGCAGAAGGACTTTAGCTGGGGAGGCGAAAAGACCCCCGGCGGCAAGCAGATGGCAAACATCTGGGACAACCAGCCGAAGCCCTTCCCCGTCGTGGCCGATGCAAAGGTTCAGGTAGGGACGAGCCCGGTGGGGCATTACGCGCCCAACGGCTACGGTCTCTACGACATGGCCGGCAACGTTTGGCAATGGGTCGCCGACTGGTATCGCGCGGACTACTTCCAGACCCAGGCGGCGCTCGGCAGAACAATCGTCGATCCGCAAGGCCCAGCTAGCAGCTACGACCCCAACGATCCCGGCGTACCTGTCAATGCGCCCAAACGCGTCACGCGCGGTGGTTCATTTCTGTGCAGCGACGTGTATTGCAGCAGCTATCGCACCAGCGCACGCCGTGGCGCCGATCCCATGAACAGCATGTCGCACATCGGCTTCCGGCTCGTCATGACCGCCACACAGTGGCAGGCGTCGTTGCATAACCGCGAGGTTGCCGCAAGGGCAGTCGTGGCGCAGCCCGCCAAACCCGGTATTGCGGTTGTGTTGAGCAACTTCGACACGGTTGGCTTGCGGTTTACTATCGTTGAATTTTGCTCAAGCTCCGCGATACTGCATACATCCATACCGACGATGGTCCGGATGTGAAGTAGTTATAGTCTCCTCAGTCGATGCATTCAGGCGGGGGACGAAGCCAAGTCTGTGTATAAAAGGCCAATAAGTAGATGCCATAGTAATAACTTGATAACGAACCCAATGGAGGTCGCAATGCAAAGACGCAAATTCATGCGGACAGGTGCTCTAGCAGGTCTTACGTGGGTGATTTGCGCGACGACGATAGGTCATGCGGCAACTAGCGAGAC
>NZ_JARESV010000086.1:0-19214 GCF_046026985.1 Paraburkholderia sp. RL18-101-BIB-B | reverse complement strand
ACTCTCCTTTTGCTCTCGAACGCTCACATCCGCAATAGACCTGATACTGCGCCCGCCATGTGTTTCCTGGGCAGGGCTTCGAGCTGCACAACCCTTCAGGCGCAAGCCATCCCGAAGACGCGGAATGGGCAACGGACTCGCGACCTCCGCGCGTCCGACGTAGCCGGATCGAACCTTTCTGCATCACGTATTCTATTCATCATGCTTGGCCGGTCTGAGAGCGAAGTTGCTCGCCAATCAGAGCAGGATTTCACTACCCGGAAGCCATCACCGGTCGCGTGCGTGTTCATCTACGAGGACCTGGCGTCCTCCTTCCTGAGTCACGAGGACGTCGCCCCGAGTGCAACGCGGTACAGCGGTGTCGGCTATGCGAAGCGGGCTTCGTCTGCGTTGATCTTTGCATCCAAACACCTACTCCCGTTGTGCCTGCGCCGCTGTCCGCTTGCGCGGCCATGGCCGCGCGATCCCTTTAAGTTCGGGCCGGCTTGCCGATCAGTTCCCGGTATTCATTAGCCGTTGCCGGCTTGCGGCCGAGCAGGGCGGCAATGTCTTTCGCCATCGTGAACATCTCGAGATTGCTCTTGAGGCGCTCGTCGCTGTTCGGGTATTTCCACGGCGTGTCTTCCGTGCCGACGCGGATATGCAGACCCATCATGGTGGCGAGGGTGGTCATATAGAGCGATGCGCGGCCTGCCGCGCAGACGCTGATAACCGAGGTCGGATCGATCTTGCGAATCTGGTCGACCATCAGGAACATGTGTTGCGTCATGTCCTGGGCGTCGCTAACCCAAGTGCCCGACACCAGCGTGCGGCCGACATTGAACGGCAGACCGTAGAGGATCAGCCAGTTGTACGGCTTCTTGAGGATGCCGGTATCGATCAGCTTGCGCTTGGCAAGCTCGATTTCGCCGGAGCTATGGACCGCCAGCTCGGGCTTGACCCCTACTTCCTCGAGCGTCATGACGGCCGGCAACGCGAAGGCTTCCGGATGGCCCGGCGCGCAGGGTGCGACTTCGGTCAGGCCTTCGCGAGCGGGACTCAGGCACATATCGAACGTCGTGCCGTTCAGCACGTTCACGTTCGGTACGAAATCGTTGCCGAAGCGGGCGCGCAGCGGCTCGATAACCTGCTTGTACGCTTCGACCGGCAGGATGTCGCGATCCATGCGGCGCCCCTGCGCGTCGGTCATGAATGAGAAGTCGATGTGAACGCCGCAAGCACCGGCCTCGATTACGCTGGTCGCTTCATCCACGTACGCCTGGAAGGACGACGTGTCTTCAAAGCGGCCGGAAACCGCGGCGTTGATTGCGACCTTCTCCGACACGTTCCACTTGGGCTGCAACTCGGCCCCTGCAATAAACTGGTACTCCTCCAATTCGCGTTTGGCGGCTTCCCAGAGTGGCAGTTTTTCGGTCATGATGATCCTCAACACAGGTAGTGAATTTAGGTTCGCAAATCTTACGAACCCACGGCAATCAATTTGAGAGGTTCTGGCGGGTCGATCCGGAGAAGCCGCGGCCCGTATCCGCCTTGCGCGAGACGCGAAACGTTTTGCGCTGCGTGGAGGCTTCCCGGATTGCCCGCATAGGCGCTTCGAGCCGCACGTCGTTGGAGGGGAGACCCGAACCCTGGCTGGAGTGCTTGCACACCACGGCGACCTCCTCACCACGTCCATATCCACACATTCGAGATCCTCGAGTCCGCTTCTGCCCCTGCGACCCCTACGCGGTAAGAAACGCAGGGATGCAAGGAGCTGGTCACTCTCGTAATTAAATCGGTTTTGCTGAGATAATTCCGCAATCAATCGATTTATATAGAATCATGCGTCATAGAATGAAATAAGTCAAGGAACCCAGGGAATGCCCTGATGAACGGCGTGTGGGCGACGGTCCTGTGCCGCCTGTCGGTGAGCATTTGTTGAGGAATGAGCGAATGGCCACGTCATACCCACTTTGATCGCTGCAGCGGATCACTTTGACAAGCCCCCAATGACGCGGCCGTGAATGCGCAGACGGAGGTCGTCGATGACCGTGACAGAACCTTGTCGTGGTTGACGCTAACGCTTCATCGTCTCTACGACCTTGAAGCGCAGAAGATCCTCGGGAACCGGCTGTGTGCATACTGCAGGGTGTTGCCGAATCGAAGATTGTTCACTGAACTACCGTCCGACGTTGGGTGACGTAGTCGGGCCCCCGCGATGCTCGCATCGGGTGTCACCCTGCTCTGGGCATACGCGTCGCGCGTACCTAAAGCCACCGTTGTAGCGCAACGAATTTGCGCCCGACGCGGTCGCCCGGGCGACGACGGATGCCGTCGCCACGAGAGCGAAAGCGATTAATACCTTGGAAGGCATGCCGATCAATTGCGCATGCGAAATTCATTGGATGAGGCATGGAACACTGACCGGGACGTTGCCGGTCCCTGTCCTTGCCATCGCGAAGCACCGTGATGCGGTTGGCGATCTTTTGCGCTTCGCGAATACGGTGGCGTGCGCCGGTTCGGTGTTACCCGAGGTTTGCTCGTCATTGATGACGACGCGCCCGCCGTCAGCGACGAGGGCGCCCGAAGCCACAGCCATGAGGGTGGATCTGCCCGCGCCGTTTTCTCCGACAGGGTAACGTTGTCAAGTGCCCGCACGCCGGGAAAGATCGTCGTCACCCCATCGGTCTGCCGCAGTGAATGCTGTTCGTTCAGGACTCTAATCGGCTATCAATGCTCGAACACGGCCTTCAGCTTTTCCGGCGGGAGCGCGGAGGTGAGGTCGGCATCCGGCGGTGCCGCGGGGTCGCACTTCGGGTCGAGCCCCTTCGCGCTGTCCGCATACGGGAACGGAAGGATGGAAGGGGATTCCTTGTTGACGGTTCCTTGGTAGGCAGCGACGCCCTGGCGTACCGCAAAACGCACGTAAGTCGTCGTGCCGTCGAGTGTGTAATAGGGATATGGCTTGCCCGACTGTTTCGCCGCGACAAAATGGCAGTTCACCTGGTTGTCGCTTGCAATCGTCGCGATGGCGGGGACCGGAAGGTGAGCCTGTTCGAATGCCTTTACGGCGGCCAGCGCGGTTTCGCCACCATCCGTCACGATGGCGTCGATCTTCGGATACTGCGCGATGAGACCAACCGTGGCCTTCTGGGCGTCGACGGGATTCCAATTCGTCACGATGTACTGCTCGTTGAGCAACTTCAGACCCGGGTACTTCTTGAGTCCGCTTCTCAGACCGTCCATGAAGTTTTGGGAGGTGGTCGCTCCGGGCGATCCACCCATGAACACTACATTTCCCTTCTTGAGTGTGGTTCCCAGCCAGTCAGCCCACATGACACCGATCTGCTGCGTATTGCCCACCACGTTGACGACGTAGTCACGGCCGGGTACGCCAGCCATTTGAGCCGAGTACGGGACAACCGCGACGCCCGCCTTCATGGCCGCCCGCATTGCGGGAAGCTGAACCGCGCCGAAGTCAGGAAGAAGAATGAGGACGTTGATGCCCTGCGCGACCATGCTGTTGATGTCGGAATTCGCCTTCTGCGGATCGCCGTTGGCATTGCTGTAGATGACCCGTGTGACGTTCTTGCACCGACTGAGCTCGTCCTTGACTTCCGCGAGGCCGGTCTTGCGCCACGTATTACCGCCGTAGCCGTCCGACACGCCGACGATCATCGGCTTCGCGCCGCACATCGGCGTGATGTCGCCTTGATGGTTCGTGATGGAATCTTCCGCCGCGTTGGCAGCGGTACAGATCAAACCCGTGGAAAGAAGCAGGCCGGCGCTTATTTGCGCAATCGAGACGAGCATCTTCCCTCGCCAGTATCGAAGATGGCGCCGGTTCTTGAGGCCGCACTGATGAGCGCACCGAGTCTCTTGCGCAACGAACGGACTTTGCAGTTTTCGCACCGCAACCTGCAATACGCGAAGCTTGAAGAACATGGTGATCCTCGCCTTGGGTGAAGGATGAGTAATGGAAATGGGCCGATCAGGAAAATGGACTCTCCTGTAGCGGCATTGGTACGCGATCCTAAGTGAAGCGATGCGTTGCGAGATAGATTTATATCGAATAATGTTGTTCGGGATGAACGAAGTCAAGCCCCCTGGGGAAAGTCCCTGGCAAGGGCGCACGTGAACGCGCCGGGTGCTGCGCATCCACCCACAGGCTGAAAACGAGACCGGCAATGACCTTCCACGATTCTTGACACATGTAATTCTTAGTAGGATCATGCGATATAGGATCAAATGATTCTGATCTAATCGGCCTCCAGGTACGCGTGGCTGGCTCGTGCTGACACTTTCGTTTCGATTGTTCCGCAACAAGGAGAATAGGTAATGGGAAATCAAAAGCTTCGGCTGTCTATCGCCGTTGGCAACTATGACCGCATGCGGCCGCTGATCGATGGCGATGTTCAGATCGACGGCGTAGATCCGGTCTTCATGCTGCAGGAGCCTGAGGAGATCTTCTTTCGCGCGTTTCGGCACGCCGACTACGACATCTGCGAGCTCTCGCTCAGCAGCTACTCGGTCAAGACGGCCGCGGGCGCGTCGTCTTATATCGCCGTGCCGGTCTTTCCGTCGCGGGCGTTCCGGCATACGTCGATCTACGTGCGAGCGGACCGGGGGATCGAGAAGCCTGAAGACCTGAAGGGCAAGCGCATTGGGGTCCCCGAGTACCAGCTCACCGCCAATGTCTGGGTCCGTCTCTTTCTTGAGGAGGAGTATGGGGTCAAGGCATCGGACGTGACCTGGGTGCGCGGCGGCTACGAAGATCCGGCCAGAGTCGAGAAGATCGCGCTGAACTTGCCTGGTGACATCAGGCTTGAAGACGCCCCCGAAGGCGAAACCATCTCCGGACTTCTGGCGGCGGGGAAGATCGATGCCGTCATCGGTCCGCGCGCGCCTTCCTGCTTTGACCAGGGCCATCCGCAGGTTCGGTATCTCTTCGACGATCCACACAAAACTGCGGCCGATTGGTATGCGCGCACAAAGCTGTTTCCGATCATGCACACGCTGGGTGTCAGAAAGACGCTCGCCGACCAGCATCCGTGGCTGCCGGGTGCACTCGTGAAGGCATTCGAGAAATCGAAGGCCCTCGCGCTCGCGCGGCTCAGCGAGACCGGGGCGACCAAAGTGACCTTGCCGTTCGTCGAAGATCAGTTGCGGGCAGCGCGCAAGCTGATGGGCTTCGACTTCTGGTCGTACGGATTTGCCGAAAACGAGCAGACCATCGATCGCTTCCTTGCCCAGCATCATGCCGAGGGGCTTTCCAGCCGGCGGTTGCAGCCGCACGAGCTGTTTCACCCTGCGAGCCTCGAAAGCTTCAAGATCTGATTCTTACAGCTGACCTCATTAGGGGCAGCGCGTTGCCAAGCGCGCCTGCCCCGGTACGTCGTTCTCGTCCCCCGATCCGCTCCAAGCCAGGAATCCCGTCTCGAGCCGCGCCGGCTAGCCTCAGCGCAGCGTGCCCGCCAGCGCGCGGCACGTGAACGAAGCCGCCTCGTTGGTGAAGCGGTTTCCATCCTTGCCGACCGCGATGAAACCGCGTTGCTCATCAATCCGAGTTTGAGATTGACCGTAGGCTTGCGGGAGTGCTCGCGGCGCATGTCAGCGTCTCCCGGGTAGCCGCCGGTTGCTATCACCACACCGCCGCGCGCACGAACAAGGATGGCACGTCGGTTTCAAATCACTTCCGCGCCCACGACCGTGCCGTCTTCCGTAATCAGTCGGGTCGCGGATGCGTGTAGCCAGACCTCGACCTGACGATCGCGTAGGGTCTTGTACAAACGGTCGATAAGCGCGTTTCCGCCAGCGAGCCGAGTGCTGCGGTGATGATTGAGTCGATCGACGCCATAGCAGGCTAAGCGCTTCAGCACGTGAACGAGCGTGCGTGCGGACCGAGTGACAGACAGAAATTGAAGGAGATCGACCAGGTCAAGCATCATGCCGCCGAACGGCGCTAATGCCGGCAGTGGTGCACGCAGGTCCTTAAAATGAGAGCCAAGCTGGCGACCATCGAATTCGAGCGGCGCATGGGCGCGCCCGAACGTGCCACCGGGCAGCTCGGGATAGTAGTCCGGGTAGTTGAGCGCGACCACTTCCAGTTCGCAATGACGCAACAGATAGTCGAGGGCGAGGCGGCCCTTGGTTTTCTCCAGCAGGAGAGGCTCGAGCCCCACGCTCTCCGTTACGATTGCAGCACCCATGCCAGCCGCGCCCGCACCAATGATGATAACGTCGACCTCATGACCCCGGCGGCTCTTTGTAGCGTTATGCATCGTGTATGTGCTTCGCGCTCACTCTAGAGACCTGATTTCAATAGAGTAGCGTGCCGAGGTTGACGCTTCCTGTGCGGTCTCTCGTAACGAGGACCTTTTCCGTTCCATCCTTTGTCACTCGCAGCTCGATACGCGAGGACGGCGCAATCAGCCCAGAGAATCGGAAGTCGCCGAAATGGTCGGTCCTGGTTGTGCGTTCGCTTCCATCGGAGGAGTCGCGCAGGACAACTTCGGCACCCTCAAGATTGCGCAGTTGGCCGTCACCCAAGTCTTCGCAGACGTTGCCTGCCACCAGATGGCTGAGCGCATCGTCCAGATTCTTGTAGAAGACGCGCGGCTTGGTGCCTAACTCGGGGCGAATCACTGACAGGTGCTCTTTCTCGACCGTTTCTGCCAATTGGGCGTCCTCGACATTGAACGCTCGGATCGCCTTGGTGGGACAAGCTTGTGCGCAGCGCGGCTCTTTCCAGCCGGCGTCGAGCAGGTGAGCGTCGAAGTTCCAGTTCTGCGGCACCTGTTCCTGTTCGTTCCATTCGATCATGCCGTAAGGGCATGTCCCGACCAGATCGCGCCGGCCACGCGACTTGATCGGGTCGATCACGACGACGCCATCCGGACGCTTGTAGATCGCACCGTCCGAAGCCGCTTTGACGCAGGGTGCGTTGTCACAGTGATTGCAAGTCTTCGGGATATAGGTGACATCGACGAGCGAGCCCTCTCCGCGAACGTGGCGTTCGATCCGGATCGTTTCCAGGCCTTCCGGCGGATGAGGCGCGGAATAACCCGGAAAGGCATTGCCGGCGTACTCGTCCTTGGTTGCGAGGACGCAATTTCTGCAATTGATGCAGAGTGAAACGTCAATGACCAGCGCCCAGCCGTTCACGCTGCTTTCCCGAGTTTTGAGTCCCATTTTTCCACCTCCACCCAGCAAGTATTTGGCATGATCCCGTCCGCGGTCGAACTCATTTTTCCACCTGGCGTCAGGAGATTGAGACAGCCTCCGCGATCGACCAGGCCGATTGAAGTCTCGATCATGTCGAGTTCGGCACACGACTCGTTGCCGCGGGCCACCCCCGCCTTGACGAGCTGAGAAACGTCGACGGCACAGATGACGGACGCCTGCGAGTTGTAGACCCGAACCAGATTGCCACGCTGTAGACCGCGAGTTTCTGCATCCCGGGAACTCAATCGCAGGACCCAATATCGATATCCACCGACCTCCATCCGGTGTTCGTCGATCATGCTGATGTGACTGTTCTTCCCGTCAGCATGCGTATGGAAGCTGTAGACCGGATGGTTGGTCACGAGCTGCAGCGGAAACGATTGTTTCACGGTGCTGGCGCGGTTTATGTACCGGTTGACGGCCGGCCTCGCGGGATCAATCTGTTCGATGCGGCGTAGGCTCGACGGCACGAACTCGAACTTGCCCGACTGCGTCGGCAGCCCGTCGCCAAAGCCGATCGAATACGTGGCAGGTAGCGGATTGGGTTCCGGCAAATCCTTCGGACGGCCTTCCGCGAACCAGCGCATATCGACAGGCGGCTTGTCGTCGTCTTTCGGCGGTGGCACGACGTGATAGCCTTTTTGCAGGAATTTCTTCCAGGTGGTCTGCTTGGGCAAGTCCGTTGAATTGAACATCCGCTCGCACCAGGCCAATTCGGAGCAACCGCCTTCCGAGAACATCCCGCCGTATCCAAGCCTTGTCAGGATGTCCAGAAAGATCTGATAGTCGGACTTCGATTCGCCGAGGGGCTCAATGCATTTGTGCTGCATGGTCACTACACGGTGATTGAGCTGGCTCTGCGCATGCTGGATGTAGCCGCCGCAGTTGGCCCATTCGGAGATGTCATCACGTTCGAGCGCGGTACACGCAGGCAGAATGATGTCTGCGAACTGGGCCTCATTTTCCATCCAGATCGACTGGTTGACGATAAATTCCAGCGATGAATGACGATACGCTTCGACGAGCCTGTTCGATCCCGGCGTTGTACCGAACGATGACGAGCCATAGCGGTACAGCATGTGGATGCGGGAATAGCCTGGCCTCGGATACGAGTATTCGGCAAATTGCCCCTCGATCGAGAAGCCGTCCCAAGCGTAGCCTTCCGCGTGTCCCTCCACGATGGCTTCGGCAAGCCGTTGACGCGGAACGGACTGCTTCACCGGGTTGATCGTGATGATGTGAGGCATGCGGCAGTAGTTGTTGGCCGCGCTCGCTGTGTTGTTCAGATCGCCCGAGATTCCGCCCTCGGCATACCCGGGAAAGTAAAAATTGAGGTCCTGCGGTGCACCGATCTGCAAATTGCCGAAGTTGATCCCCGGTTTCCCCCATCCCTGCATCGCCATCATCATGACGACGCTTCGCGCCCATTGAGCACCAGTCTCGGTGCGGCATGCGCCACCAAAGCCCGCGCCAAGACCGCCCGCTGCGAGATAAGTCTTCTTTGATGCCCACAACTGCGCCAGACTGCGGACGTCCTTGGCGGGCACACCGGTTTCGGCTTCCTGCCACTCCGGTGTTTTCGGTGTGCCGTCCTCTTCGCCGAGAACGTAGGCACGCCATTCGTCGAAGCCGGTAGTTTTTGACGCTACGTATTCCTTATCGTAGCTGCCGCTGATCATCCATTCATGCATGATCGCGATCGCGAGCGCCGAGTCGGTACCAGGTTTGATCGGCAGCCATTTTCCGCCAAGGAACTGAGCGGAGTGCGTCAGATAGGGATCGATATGCACGAACTCAATACCGAGGTGCTTGGCCCACAGCCGGCGCTCGGTGCCTTCGAATCCACCATAGACGCCGCTGGTCGATTCGGGATCGCTCGACCAGAACACGATTACCTCGGCATGCTGAAGGCAGTCCTCGGTCGTGCCATAAAAGCTCGGCGTGCCCAGACGCAGGCTGTTGCCGTAGTGATGCATGGCCCCCCAGTACCAGCCTTCCCAACTGATCGGACTCGGTTCGACGCGGGTAAAGCCGATCAGGTTGCCGAAGCGCAGCATCGCGCTCAGGTAGTAGTTGATGTTGCCCCACTGGTGATGTGCGCCCGTGACCATGGCTATCGCTCCAGGGCCGTAGTCCTTCTTCATGCGACGGATTTCTCCAGCGACGATATCGAGGGCTTTGTCCCAGCTGATGCGTTCATAGCCCGAGATCCCGCGATTCTGTGGATTGCGTTCGCCATTCGGGTCGAAGTCGACGCGCTTCATCGGATAGAGGAGGCGCTTTTCGGAGTACACGAGCGATTTGAGGGAGAGCGCGTGCGGGCTGACCGTCGCGCGCCGTGCGGGCGAAAACCGGCGACCTCTCGCCGTGATACTCCAGCTCGGCCCATCTTCCTCTTCGAGATCGATGGGCGTGGTGCGGACGATCTTGTCGTCTTTGACGAAGACGAACACGGGTCCGCCATTGGTGAGTGTGACGTAACGCGTGGTCCCGTCCTTCATCGGCATGCCCTTGCGCCACGCAGCCGTCTTCATCGTGTTGACGAGTTGACCGAACCACACGAGCTTCTGGTCGCTTCCGCCCTGCGTGATCTTGAAGTTCTTGAGCGCATCGATCAGGAACGCATGATCGGTATTCGGCGCGAGCATCTGGCGGGCTGTTGCTACATCCATGAAGACAAGCTCGGCGTCGGGTTTGGGATTCACACCCCAGCTCCCCGACACGGTGCCGTTTCGGAAATGGAGTTGTCTCGAGAGAGTGTTGTCTCTGAGCCGTAGCTGGATGACTCCGCTTCCTGTGGCGAGATGGGCGCGCATGGACGGAAATTTGCGTGCCGCAATACGCAGGACGGTCGGCATGAGCCAGAGGATAAGTGCAAGGATTTTTCGTTGCATGAGAACGTCACCCCTGAGCAGAACTGCGCTTTGATTGGACGCAACGACTGCCGGTCAGGCATCGGTCGACCAGCCGGCTACCGGGGCTGATCCGAGGCGTCGTTGCCGATAGGGTCTTTCTCATTTTTAGATCCACCTTTTGTCTCCGTGTTTCGGGAACGGTCCGCGACGTCGGTCCAGACTGTTCCAAATTGCGCCTTGATGAGCGAATTTTGCGGAGCAGTGCGACGCAGCGATCGATCACGTTGTATGATCTTACCTGCAACGGATCATTTGCAGGGCAATGATACCGATAAAAATAAACCTACATCGAATGATATTATTTGGTATAAATAAAGTCAAGTGCTCCTATGGTGGGGGTGCCCTGAGTACTGCTATTCGTGGCCCCGTTTGCCCATACATAAAGGAATGAGGAAATGCCCAAGTCGAATCCCGGCGTCGCCAAGGCAACTTTGGATCGTGAGCCGCCAGGCGAGGCGGCCGCGAAGCTGTCGCCCGAACTATTTGATGAGCGTGGCCGAACTGTGCCGTGGATGGCCAAGACGGTGCGCCGGCTCTATGATGCACAGGGTCAGAAAATTCTCGATAGAGAAAACTTGGCCATTGCGTATTGGTATTACCTCCGCATACTGGCCGAGCGCGGCGAGTTGAATCAGCTCGAATTAAGTAAGCGAGTGGGGATTGCCTCGACGACCGCAGTGCCGGCACTCGACAACCTGGAAAAGCGCGGGCTGGTGCAAAGAATTCGAGATCCTAAAGACCGAAGGAAGTATCACGTCAGTCTTAAGGACGAGGGTAGGCGCTTGGTCGACGACATGTTGCCGCAGCTCGTGGACATGTTTTCAGCCTCGCTCGACGGAGTTTCCCCGCAGGACATGCAGGTGTTCTGGAAGGTCGCGCACCAGATTGAGAAAAATCTGGTTCAGATGTCCAAGGACGATACGACCTTGGACTGATGGCTTCGGGTGGATATTGCGGTTTACAACGTGCGTCGTAGCCATTCTATCGAAGAGGGAAATAGATCGAAGCGCCGCGAACGCATCGCTGCGACGGCCAGATAGCCGACCATCAGGCCCACCAACGCGGGCACTGATTCGGGCGCGTCAGCCGGTATGGACGAACGCGTCGCTGAAGAAGTCGTCTTCGGGCAAGCCGGCCTTAACGAAGGTGTCGCGCGCGGCGCTCGTCATCGACGGATTGCCGCATGCGTACACCTCATATCCCGCGAGCGAGTCGAAGTCTTCGAGCACGGCCTCGTGCACGAAGCCGCGCCGGCCCGTCCACGCCTCGTCGGCCTCGGACAGCACCGGCACGAACTTCACGCGTCCATTGTCGTGCCATTTCTGCGCGAGTGCCGCGAGGTAGAGGTCTTCGGCGCGGCGCGCGCCCCAGTACAGATGCAGCGGCCGTTCGAGCCTGCGCTTGATGGCGTCCTCGACGATCGACTTCACCGGCGCGAACCCCGTGCCTGTCGCAAGCAACACGGCGGGCCTGTCCGACCCTTCGCGCAGCGTGAACTCTCCGAACGGCAGCTCAATGCGCAGCCTGTCGCCCTTCGCCATGCGGCTGAGCGCGCCTTCGGAGAACCGGCCGCCGGGCACGTGGCGCACGTGCAACTGCACGCTGTCGTTTTCGTGCGGCGCATTCGCCATCGAATAGTTGCGCCGCGTACCGTCCTCCAGCTCGACCTGCAGATATTGGCCGGCACCGAACTTCGCACGCACGCCCGCGGGCAGCCGCAACTGCAGAATGCTGACGTCGGCGGCCGGCTGCGTGATGCGGTACACGGAGGCCTCGAGCGTCCTGCGCGCGACGAGGTCGCGCTTCTCGATGCGGCGTGGCGCGATCGCCAGGTCGGTGTCGGGGCGCAGGCAGCACAGCAGCGCGCGCTCGGCCGGCGCCACCACTGCGCCCTGCACCGGCGAACGCCCTTGGCCCGCCACGAGGCGCCCTTCGCAGGACGCGCAGACGCCCTTGCGACACGAGTACGGCACCGCATAGCCGGCGCGTTCGGCCGCGTCGAGGACGGTTTCACCGGCCGCGCACGGGAACGTTATGTCGCTGTCAGCGACGGAAATTCGAAAATCCAAGATATGACCTCCATGCGTTGTTAGCTTGGTGTCGGGCGAAGTTCGGGGCGGATCAGTCGATGGGCGCCGGCATCGTGCCCGTCGTTACGTGAGCACGTGTGCCGAAACCGCTGTCGTGACCGACCCTCGAAATGATCACGGAAACACCCGGCGAGAGCGCCGCCGAATGACGGCCAGCGTGTCGCGCACAAGCGCCGCGGGTGCGCATCGCCGCGCATGCCTGCGGATGACACGCGTGTGGCCGAACAGCACGATGCGCGGATGCAACGCCGGCTCGTGCGCCCGTGCCCACGTGGCGTTGACGGCGATCTCCGGACCGATGCCGTGCGGGCCGCCCACCGCCATCGCGCGCCCGCCCGGCCAGGTTCGCGGGCGTCATAGCGGCAACGCGAGCAGCGTGTCGATACGCGAGCTGTCGCACACGACGACGCGCTCGCGCAACCGCACGCCCGCCTCGTCGCGCACGTACACGTCGCAATAGCGGCCCGTCGCGAACAGGTCTGTGGTCCCGTCGCGCATGACGCGCGCGACTATGAACGAGGTTTCGCTGCGCGCCTCGGCGCCGTCGTCGCTGATCACGTACGGCTGCCCGAGCAAATGACGATAGACGTGCCGTTCATAGATATTGGCGTCGCGCAGCGACGCGACCCGGTCGACCAGCATCCCGTGCGAGGCGGCGTAGATCATGCTGCCCACGAGGCCGCGGCGATGGTTATCGGCGGTCGTGACCCTATACACACACGACGTGGTGAAGAACTCGGGCCACTGCCCGAGGTCGCCATCGTCGATGCAGCGCACGTATTCGGCCTGCTCGCGGGCGATCAGTTGATGGATGTCCTGCGTCATCGTCAATATCCCATTGCGTTACGGTAGGCCTTCCAGAAGCCGCGAATCGAAGCTTCCGTCACGCGACTCGCGCTGCTGGTCGTGCCGTCGCCGCCCATCTCGATCACCGAGCGTGCGTCGCTTGCCCCGTCGATGCCGCGCTGCACGAAGCCACCCACGCAGCCGTCTTCCATCGAGACATAGCCGGCCGGGCCCACGAGATTCGACTGGCGCAGACGCATTTCCCGCAACCCGGGCGTATCGTCCTCGAAGCCGAGATAGGTCCAGTTCAGTTCGGTCTGGCGCGCGCCGCGCGGCAGGATCTGGCGCACCGCGATGGCGTTCTGGATCTGCTGCAGCACGAAGCCTGGAAACACTGAAAGAATCTGCAGCGTGATGCCGTCGCCGAACTCGTCGGTGCCCGTGAGCACCGAGGTGTCTTCGAGGTGGTGGCCGCTTTCCGAGCGGATCTTCTGGCCCGTGTAGTCGTTCGTGGCCGCCTGCGCCGCCGCTTCAGCCGCGTGATCGACTGCTGAATAGCTGACGTGATGGCCGCCGGTGGGGTCGACGATGATGCCACCGCGCTGCGACAGCTTGTTCAACTGGAAGGTCGTGAAGAACAGATGCAGGATGCTCGCATGATAGGAATCCTTCACGTTTTCGAAATAGAGCTTCCAGTTGTTCGGCAGCATCTGCGTGAAGCGACCGAGCACGACGGGCGTACGGTTTTCGAGTACGCGCGCGATGCGTTCGACGATCTCGTCGCCGAGGTATTCGTCGAGCGGCGCCACGTCGTCGGAGAAGCTGCCGAACACGAGACCGTGCAGCGTCGCTACCCGCAGCTTGCGCAAGCCGTGATCGCCGAGGCAGAAGTCTTCCTTCATACCGCCCTGGCCGTTGATGCCGTCCCGGAACGCGACGCCGAGCAGATCGCCCTGCAGACTGTAGGTCCACGCATGGTAGACGCAGCTGAAGTCCTTCGCGTTGCCCTCGTTTTCCAGGCAAACCATCGCGCCGCGATGCGCGCAGCGGTTTTCGAATGCGTAGAGTTCGCCGTCCGCGTCGCGCGTGACCACCACGGGAGCATCGCCGACGAACGTGCTGCGGAAGTCGCCCGGATTCGGCACCTCGGCTTCGAGGCACAGATAACTCCAGTTCGGACCACGAAAGATCGCCTCCTGCTCGTCCGTATAGATTTCGTCGCTCTGGAACAGCGCATAGGGCACGCGCGTAACGCCCTCGGCGGGCCACTCGATGCTGGCGCGGCGCGCCGGCTGGATGGGGATGATGTTCAAGTTGCTGACTCCGTAGCAGGCATTTGTCAAATGCGGATTGCCGGGGACCGAGGCGGGACTGTCGTTGACAACCTCACCGGGGTGTGTTCGAATATCGTACATTGTTCGATATGAGAACCAATATGACACCCATCAAAAGTCCTGTCAACACAGAGGCCGGCGCCTTGTCGCCTGTCAAGGACGAGGACGAGACAAGCCAGACCCGCGCGAAGGAAGGCATGGGGGGGCTGGCCAAGGGGTTGGCGATCATCGAGGCGTTCGGCGCGAACACCACGCGCATGACCGTCTCGGACGCGGCCCATCTGGCTGACCTGAGCCGCCCCGCGGCGCGGCGCTGCCTGCTGACGCTCGTCGAGCTCGGCTATCTCGCGCACGACGGTAAGTTCTTTACGCCGCTGCCGCGCATGCTACGGCTGGGTGGCGCCTACCTCAGCACGTCGTCGCTACCGCAGATTGCGCAGCCGCTGCTGGCGAGCGCGCGCGACAGGCTACAGGAGTCCGTCTCGCTGGCCGTGCTGGACGAGGGTTATTCGGTGTTCATCGCACGCGCCGAGGCGGTGCGTATCGTGTCGACCGGCGTGAAGCTCGGTGGCCGCCTGCCCGCCTATTGCTCAGCCACGGGACGCGTGTTGCTAGGTGGCCTGCCTGAACAGCAGGTGCGCGCGCACCTCGAAAGCGTGCCGATGAAGCGGCTCACCGACCGCACAGTGGCAAATCTCGACGGCGTGCTGAAGGCGATCCGGCGCGCGACAGAGGACGGCTACGCGATCAGTGACGAGGAACTGGAAATCGGCATGTCAGCGATGGCGGTACCGGTGAAGAACAGCGCCGGGCAGATCGTGGCGGCGCTGAGTGTGAGCGTATTTTCAGGGCGCGTAAGCATCGAAACGTTGCGAGAAAACTTCCTACCGACGTTGCGTGAAACGGCCGGGCGCGTGCAACGCTCGCTATAGGCGAACTGGCGGTCTGCGCATCCGGCCGCCAGGTGTGCTGCCGACTACCGGAGTTTCCTGACGTATGGTGGACGCCACTCAGGCGCGCTCGTGTCAATCGAAACCAGCGCGGTGGCCAACAGGCCAGTCCGTTAGCCTGACCGGGTAGGACCGCGGTGCAACGTTGACAAGTGTTAGGTAGTCTAGACGCGCCTGCCACTCTAACTGATGGTTGCAACATTGTTCGCCGCTCTTGACTGCCGTTCGTCAACCGGTTCGGCATGCAGGAAAGGACCAGGCCTGACGGAGATCACATCGTCGTGACGGCGCGAAACTGGGCGGTAACTGACGATTTCGCCGGCCCCGCGGGCCGTCAACCGCGAGAGTGCGAGCCACGCAGGCTCGCTGATTTTGCTTGGCAGAAGAGGCGGAACGCTACAACAGGGCGGCAAGGTGGCGGCGTGCGATTTCAAGTTCTGGCAGCAGGTGTTCCACCACGCCTTCGCGCGTCATACGGCTTGTGGATACAGAAAGACTCATGGCTGCAATCATTTCGCCACGTGCGTTGCGGATCGGAACTGCGATTGAGCGAATACCGATCTCCAGTTCTTCGTCGATGATGGCGTACCCGTGTTTGCCCACGAATTCAATCTCTTTCATGATGCTGCTGGTCGTAGTACGGGTGTGAGGCGTCAGAGCGGGACGTGCCATTCTGTTCAGCATGAATCTCACCTCGGCCGGTGGTCGCTCTGACAGCAGAACGCGCCCTGTGGCGCTACAGTAAGCAGGCAAGCGCGAGCCAACACCCAAACCGCTGGAAAGGCTGCGCCGATGCGTTGAGCGCGCGACGAAGACTGCATCCTGCGAATCCAGCACAGCGATCGAGGCAGCCTCTTGCGTGCGTTCGCTGGTGATCTCCAGGATAGGTTGTGCGACCTTGGTCAACGGTTCTGAGACTACATAAGCGTAGCCCAGCCTCAGAGCGCGCGGTGCCAGGACAAAACTGTGACCATTCTGCGCGGCATAGCCCAGCCTGCACAGTGTCAGCAAACTCCGTCGTACCGAACCCTTAGTATGGCCGGTTATCTCTGCCGCTTGTGTCAGAGTCAGCGGCCCCTTCTTCATACCGAATGCTTCGATGATGGACAGCCCTTTTTCGAGCCCCATCACGTATTCCGGTTCGTTTTCCCGTGGTTCCTTCCCCTCCGAATGAGACGCCATAAACCCTCGCGAAATTCGAATTTCGTACAAAAGTCCGGTATCCGGAAATTGTAGCCGGGATCTTTGACATCTGATCGGGTATGTAGCGAAATGCAGCAAAGGGCCCGCGATTCCTCGGTGAAACGGGCCTCACTCATTGCTACCTAAAGTCTTCCGACTGCGAAGGAAACTATGAAACCTGAATTACCCAAGCGCCTTATTGTCACCGGCGGTGCCAGCGGTATTGGCTACGCCTTCAGCGAACACCTTGCACAACTGGGGCACCGTGTCGTCATCGCCGACCTGCGTGGCGCCGAGGAAGCCGCGGCACGGCTTCGTGAGGCCGGACATCAGGCCATCGGCCTGCGCACGGACGTTGTCAGCCAGGCGGATGTCGCTGACATGACGGCCGCAGCGGTCTCGGAGTTCGGTGGAATCGATGGCCTAGTCAATAACGCCGCGCTATTTACCACCTTGGCACTCAAGCCGTTTGAGCAGATCACCAATCAGGAATGGATGCGGGTGATGGAAGTCAACACGCTGGGTCCATTTAACTGTGCCAAAGCGGTGTTGCCGCAACTGCGCCAAAGCGGTCGGGGGCGTTTGGTGAACATCGCTTCCACCGTGCCAATGAAGGGGCCGGTGAATATGGCGCATTACGTGGCCAGCAAGGGGGCGGTCATTGCCTTCACGCGTTCACTTGCGCGGGAGCTGGCGAAGGACCTCATCACGGTCAATGCGATTGCTCCGGGCTTCACGCTAAGCGACGGCGTGCTGCAGACTGATCTGCAAGACCGCATTGGTGAAAACGCCCGTACTTCCGGCCGCTGTATCCAGCGCGATCAGGTGCCAAACGACCTCGTGGCGGCGCTGGCGTACCTGGTCAGTGATGGCGCCGGCTTTGTCACCGGCCAGACCCTCGCCGTGGACGGCGGTAGTGTATTCCTATGAGCCAGGCCACCATGAGCACCACAACCGCACCTTACGAAGCACTCGCCCTCTACATCGGTGGCCGTTTGCTGAGCGCCGATGGGCGACCCGAACAGGATGTGATCAACCCTGCGACTGGCAAGGCGTTCGCCCGATTGCCGCACGCTACGCCCCAGGATCTGGATGACGCCGTGAGCGCAGCGGCCGATGCATTCCAGGTCTGGCGGCACACCCCGGCAATCGAACGCTCAACGCTGCTGCGCCGCGTTGCCTCGTTGATCCGGGAGCGAGCTCCGCAGATCGCCCGCAACATTACGCTCGACCAGGGCAAGCCTTTGACTGAAGCCATTCAGGAAGTACTCAGCTGTGCTGAGCACGCTGAATGGCATGCGGAGGAGTGCCGGCGTATTTATGGGCGCGTGATCCCGGCGCGCACACCGGGTGTGCAGCAGACGGTCTCCCGTGAGCCCATAGGTGTTTGCGCTGCGTTCACACCTTGGAACTTTCCCTTCAACCTGGCGCTACGCAAGGTGGTCGCTGCCTTGGGCGCGGGCTGCACGGTGGTACTCAAGGGCCCGGAGGAGTCGCCAAGCGCAGTGGTGGCGCTGGCGCGCATATTCCACGATGCAGGTTTGCCAGCGGGATGCCTCAACGTCGTCTGGGGCGTGCCGTCCGAGGTTTCCCGGCATCTCATCAACGCTCCCGCGGTGCGAAAGATTTCGTTCACTGGCTCCATCTCTGTCGGCAAACAGCTGGCGTCGCTGGCCGGCGCGCACATGAAGCGCATGACGATGGAACTGGGCGGCCACTCGCCGGTGCTGGTGTTCGATGATTCCGACGTAGAACAGGCAGCGCGTTTTCTGGCGCGCACCAAGACACGCAATGCGGGTCAGGTCTGCATGGCACCGAGCCGCTTCTTCGTGCACGAAAAAGTCTATGAGAAGTTCGTGGATGCCTTCGCTGCGGAATACGCGCCGCTCCGGGTTGGAGACGGCCTCGATCCCCAGACCCAGATGGGACCGCTGGCCCACGAACGACGTTTGGACGCAATGCAGGCCCTGGTGACGGACGCGCGGGAGCGCGGGGCATCGCTGGTTTGCGGTGGCAGCCGTCTGACTGAAACAGGCTACTTCTTCGCCCCGACCATCCTCACCGGCGTGCCCGATACCGCGCGCCTGATGGTCGAGGAACCGTTCGGACCCGTTGTGCCGGTAACGAAGTTCAGTAGCACTGAAGAGGCTTTGTCACGTGCCAACGCGCTGCCATACGGCCTGGCCTCCTACGTGTTCACCAGTTCGATCGCGACCGCCGAATACGTTGCTGGCCGTATCGAGGCCGGAATGGTCGGCATCAATCATTTCGGCCTGGCACTGGCCGAGACGCCGCTGGGTGGCGTGAAGGATAGCGGTATGGGCAGCGAAGGCGGCAGCGAGACGTTCGATAGCTACCTCGTGACCAAGTTCGTGTCGCAGGCCAGTCGGGTGCCCTGACATTAACGTGACCGGAGCCATTCGTCCGTGACCCCCGTACCAGCAGACTGGGGTGCATTTGTGAGAACGCGTTCGTATGGTGTCCTCGGCCGACTGCATCGGCACTGGCCGCAGCGCGAGCGAAGAACGGGGAAGACGAGTCGGCCTATTGACGTAGGAGATTGGGGAGGCAGTCAACAAAAAACATGCATGGCTAGCAAGCTGGTCCCGGCGAACGAATACCGGCCTTGGTGGGCAAGCCAGGCAAATCATGATGGAAAATGCCAGCACGCCAATTGCCATATGAACTTTGCTTGCCGACGTCGACAGAGGAGGCAAGAGGCGACGGAGGCAGTGTTGGAGAACGAAGGAGGTG
>NZ_JARESV010000085.1:0-19485 GCF_046026985.1 Paraburkholderia sp. RL18-101-BIB-B | reverse complement strand
CGCCGCAAGCCCCGACAGCCTTCGCGGGTCCGAAGCGCTAACGGCTCACGAGCCAGTTCGCGCTTCGGTCGGCGCTGCTTAAGAAGAGACTGCGGCTCGCCGCTGGTTATCCCGGCGGGACATAAGAGCGACTAGTCGTTGCGCGAAGAACGGACCATCCGCGTCAGAGTAGCGTCCATGAACACCACATGATGGGCGATAGCGGCAAGCGTATGCAAGCCGATGAGCCAGAACGCTGCGTTTCCTATCAGGAAATGGGCGTCATTAAGGAACTTGTGCGCGATGGGGTCGGTGCCGAACAGTCGTATCTGTATGCCGCTGCCCGCCAGATTCACCGCGCTTCCGCCGGTGTTGACCATCGCAATGCCGAGCAAAGGCTGAACGAAGATCAGCAGATAGAGCGCAAGATGGACAAGCTTGGCCAGAAAGAGCTGGCCCCGGCTATGCATGAGTTCGTCAGGCTTGCCGTGCCACAACGTCCAGACGAGGCGGAGTACCGACAGCGACAGCACCAGTGTGCCGGCCCATATATGAATAGCATTCCAGAAGACGCGACTGTCGGAGCCTTTAGGGCCGCGTATCTCGATTGGAAAAAGACCGATGATGATTAAAAACGCGGTGGCTCAATGGAAAAAGATCGAGGGCGGGAATAGGAAGAAGAACCCTGTTTAGACGTTTTCATTTTTCATGTAACGGTTGTAGGTGGTTTGCAGTTCGGTGATCCGGCGGGCGGTGCCTTTGAGTGAACGGCAAAGCATCCTTGCTTATTCCCGACTGGGTCGCGTTTGCTCCCCCAGTTTTGTTATGAAATGTATTGGAGTGCCTGGCGCCGCTGCGGTTCGGCAGCGCGTTCCAGTCGGCAGGGCGCTCCTCGCAGTCCTCTGCGTGATCCTACACGATGCGTGCTCCCGTTACATGAGATAGATTGCGAATAGCTTTCGAAGACGCTTCGCGCCGGCCGTTTCACATCATCTGCTAACGTGACCATTCACCTAAGGCATGCGCCGCATGGGAAGTACCGACGCGGGCATGAAGGCCGGTGTCATATGCCGCGGGTCTCCAAGTCTCATGGAACATAACCGCCAGTTCGATCTCCTGTCGGGCTGAGTCGACGATTTTCTTCAATCCTTCGATCTCTTGGTGGGTATCGTCCATCTGAGTCGTCTACTAGCGAAATTATTTTGATAATAACGCGCAGATGCGACGAAGTCCGGCCCACGAACCGCCAGTCACGTGCCCGTACCTGGCGACGTTTTAATGGCCGCTTCGTTCGCATATCGGACGTCCTTCTTCGAACTCCAGCCGAGCTTCGTCCGTGGCTCCAATGAGGCCCATCGCAAATCCCATCAATATTTCGTTGGAGCGGCGAATGCCGCGAGCCGAGTCCTCATTCGGCGACGTGGCAGACCGCTTCGAGGTTGTTGCCATCGGGATCGGTCACGAACGCCGCATAGTAGTTCGCGTGATAGTCCGGTCTCGGTTTTGTCGCAATAAGGCGCTCTGGTAACGTTGCTCAATCGAAATGGTTGGGTGGGTGAAGAATGAAGACGCTGGATCCGGGTGTGGCACGTGCTAAAACGGTTGCACTATCCGCTGGAAGGTGCGACACGTGTCGCCGTCAGCCGCGCGTCAAGCGGCAGGTAGTTGGCGGTAAAGCTCGTTCTGGTCTTGTCGTACGCGGCGATCCGAAACGATCGCCGTGCTGCGACCTGCTGTACGACCAGCAGTTGCCTATCCAGACATGCGCAGCCGGTAACGGTTGGGTGTGAAGCTCTGGAGACAACGTGCCTCTCGACAGAAGGTTCACCCCGGCGACGGGGAAGAAATTGACACTGCCAGCCGCCGTGCGGTGTGAGGTGCAAGGCAAGTTCCGCATGCGCAACATAGGTGAACTGTTGATAAACCTCGTGAGGATAGCTGGGCCAAAGCGGCTGTCAGGCCCTGCCAAAAAGGCGTGTAGCCGGTTGCTTCGGTCATCCAACGAAGCACGTCGTCACAAGTGCTGCCGGGGGAAAGACAGGCGCTAAACGGACAAGCCCGGGAACATTCGGGTCGGCGAGGACGGGAACGTGGTAAGTCCAACTGTCCGCCTGCGCCAGAAGTTTGGCGCAGGCAGGTGACCTGCAAGGGAAGCTGTTGGGCAAGTGGATATGAGAACGCGGAAAAAGCGAACGGTGGCCGGTAATAGGTCGCATAGGGGTTCAAGGTTTGCCCTGACTCGAAAGAGTGCAGACTTCCGTGTGGTGCAGTTGTCGCAGGCCATCATCTGGGATTCGATGAAGGGCAGCTTGTGAGAGACCGGTATTTCTACGGTTCAGCGCCCTTTGCTTCGGTAACGAAGTGAATCGACGATGCGACGCGTGCGAAGGTTGTCGGACGTGCTTGGCAACCGGCGTCTTCGTGACGCTTAACGCTGTGCGCGAGCGCAGTGCGGTGAAAGTCGCATGCTGCGTTCTTCGGGGGCCGCGTTCCTGAGAGGGGCCGCGGCTACCCTCTTGATCCTGACCAGTGTGCGTTGGTACGTCGCCTATCCAAAGGGCCGACAATCGGTGTCCCGCATCAAGGCATTGGATGCCACGCTGTTGGCGAAGGAAGGCTATGAGCACTCGACGTTGTACTGGAACCTGCGCCGCCTGTACTTCTACATCGAGAACAACGCCGGTACGCTCGCGAACTATGGCATGCGCTATCACAAGGGGCTACCGATCAGCAGCAGCATTACCGAGTCCGCGGTGAACCTAGTGGTCAGCCATCGCATGGCGAAGAAGCAACAAATGCGATGAACGGACGAGGGAGCGCACTGTCTGGCACAGGTCAGAGTTGCTGTTCTCAACGAAGAACTCTCGGTTAAGAAACTTGCCGTGTTGACCACGACTTCTGCAGCTGCAAACTCGCCGAGTGCGCGCCGAGCGGCGTGAATTGACCTCCCACGGTTTGGTTCACTCTCCTGCGAAACGAAGTAAATGCGTCAACTCAGGGGCTCACGCCCTGTCCCGGCGGGCAGTGGCCAGTGACAAAATTACTTCGCTCTACGACAGGTGCGTCCGTGAGTGGCCAAGGCGGGTCGAGAGACCCGCTTGTAAGGCCATGCTGGGCCAGGAAATCGAACCAGTCGCGTCGCTGATCTCGCATTCCGAAATTTAGCTGCAAGCCGTCGGCGAAAACGGTGGCTTCTTCAGCGTAGCCTTAACTCCTTCGCCACTAAAGGTGGGCCTTTTTTCGTCGAAACAGTCTTAGCGAGGCTTTAGCTGGGTATCAGCTATCTGGCGCCTCCACCACCATGCCCACCTCCACCTCCACCTCCGCCATGGAAGCCTCCGCCTCCATGAGCCATGCCGCCAAAACCCGCGCGTCCTGCACCCACAAATCCGCGCCCAACGCCGACGTTGCCAAAACCACCTACCGGCCGCGGCGCATTCACAATCCCTGTTCGCATCTGAGCGAAGCCGCGCTGCGGTGCCTGAAGCGCATGGAAGCCCGAACCTCCAGCGAATCCGTGATCTTGATTCAATCCCACTGTATGATCTGAATGCTGGTGTCCGTAGAAGAAGTTGTCGCGGGCAATGCCCCTTGAAGCGTGTGACACGTAGGCAGCGTGGTTGTACATCACGTTGCGGTGATGCCAGTCGGAGTGCCAGTGGTGCCATCCCCAACGGTAGCCCCTGTAATATCCAAGGCCAAACGCCACACCAAATACGATTCCTGGGCCATCGAAGTACAGTCCCGAGTAGGGATACCAGCCCGGCCACACTGCTATCGGCGCGCCATAGATCAGCCACGGATTGTATTCCGGCACGTACACGAGATCCGCAACCGCTGGGTCGATGGCGATCGCGTCGCCGTCGTTGGTTACCGTCTCCTGAGAGTTACTCTGCAGGTTGCCGGCTGCTTGAGCCTGTTGGCGCAGTGCCTGAACCGCCGCCATTAAATCCTGTGGCTGGCTCAGATAGGTGTCACCTAGCGATGAAGTCCAGGCTAGGTTCTGGTCCATATTGGAGAGCACCGCAGGGAACTCCGTAAGCGCCTGGACGCTCGGATCCCAGTTCTGCTTGTTCACTTCAACGGCCAACGCGTCGCCTGTCAGTTCGGGGTGCGCCTGCATCCAACGATCGGCTTCGACAATCTGCACGGTATAGCTCGAAGCGGCGAGAATCTGCGCCACCAACGTGTCCGGATACAAAGCTATTGGCGCCACGAGTTGCTGCAACTGTTCCGGCGTGCGCTGTGCCGGCTGCGTAGGCGGAACCAACGATAGATCTGACTGATCCGCAGCCGCATTGTCCGCAAAACCTAACGCCAGACATGAGGACACAAAAACTGCCAAGCCCTGCTTCATGCATTTCATAAACCATCTCTCAGCTTGCGATTCCTATCTCGGCGACGCCGGGAATCAAGTCAGCGCCACACTTTGATCATAGGGCCGCGCCAAATCGAGCATAAACACACCGCCGCCCTCCGTAATACGTACGGTGACAAGCGACGTTACCGTACGCGCTGCGGCCCCACGGTTGGATGCTTAGGCCGGCCCGGAAAGTGCCAGTTCAGCACCGGAGCGGATCGCGATCCCTCTGGTGAACTGGTCAATCGAGGTTGCGATGAAATCGATCGTACTCTGGTCAGACAGCATCCCGTTGGCGCACTTCTGGGCGACATTCCCAATGACAATTTCTGGCATCGGCACCACGTCGCACAGCATCGAACTTAGCGTCTCGCGTAGCTGATGCTGCGCGCGCACCCCGCCTAGCGCGCCCGGCGACAGCGTACAGAACAGTACGGCCTTATCCGCGAAACAGCTAGCAAAGGCCGGTCGAGAAAGCCAGTCGAGCGCGTTCTTCAGGACACCGGGGATGCCATGATTGAACTCGGGTGTCACGATCACAATGCCATCGCAGTGCTTCACGCGTCCCCGTGCGTCGGCAACGGGTTCCGGCACAATCGTGTCTTCGATGTCCTGATTGTAATGCGGCATCTCACCAATATCGACTCGGCCCAAACCGTGGCCGCGAGCGCTCAGCAACTGCTCGAACGTCGCAAGAACCAGTGAAGAATATGACTTCTCCCGAAGACTTCCGGACAGGCCGACGAAATTGAACGATGGTTTCATGAATCTACTTCCTAAATGGATTTATCGGGCCATCAGGCAGATCACGATGCCGCGCGAGAGGCGATGGCAGACTTTCGGATCGAGGTTATGGTTCGAGCGTCTGCCTCAGACTCGTTGCCAGCCACGGATCCACCCGTGTGCATCGTTGTGGACTACCTTGTGGTCTTACTCAACTCCTACCTCACTTGCGCGCAGTAGTTCCTCGGATGTCGTGTGCTCAGAACGCGTAGCGGATACCGACCTGGAAGCCGGTCTCATCAGTCCCGGCGTCTGGCGTGAGGAACGCCCCAGGACTTAACGCCGCATCTGCCACCACGAACCGCGCCCCGTCCGAGTTCATCAGACGGGTACCCACCGCGTAAAGACGTGTGGACTTGGACAGGCTGTAGTTGGCGATAACGCCGAACTCCCTCGCGTTGTTGCCGAGCCCCGAACTGTCGATTGTCACGGCATAACCAAGGCCGATAGTGAGCGCAGGGGTCACGCGATAGTCCGCCGAAACCGTGTACGTGTCGTGGTAGTTACCCGGCGTATTGGTAACAGGGCCCGCCGCCGGGTTGCCCTTGCCCGCGGGACTCGTCAGCGCATTTCCTGTCGTCGCGGAGATAACGTCGTTGGTGCGAAAGAATCCGGCATACACCTTCCCATAGCCGTAGTCGTAGTTCGCGGCTGCGAGCAGTTGTTGAACGGAGTTGGTGTTGGTCGCGTTGTTTGCCTTGAAGTACGCCGCGACCGCGACAAGCGGTCCCTGTGTCGTTTGTACGCCAACCTGATAGACCGCGTTACCGGTGAACTCGCCCGGAACCCCTCCCGCGGCGTAATGAAATTCCAGCTGCGTGTTAGCGAAGACCGGTGTGAAGTAGGCAAGGTCGTTGTCGACGCGGATCTGCTCCATGATGAAGTTATTGAAGCCGGACCCATAGGTCGTGACGCCGAACGCATCGGCGTTGCCAAGAAGGGTAAACAGCGGGGAGTTCTGACGTCCGGCACGGAATTCGCCAAAGTCCCCCGATATACCGACCCACGCCTGCCGGTCAAAGAACCGGAACGAGTTCTGCTGCTGGCCCGATGTCGGATCAAAGCCGTTTTCCAGAACAAAATTGACGTGATTCCCACCGCCGATGTCCTCGGTACCGCGCACGCCGATCTTGCTGACAGATTCGGCATTATCGCCAAGAAGGGTGAGCGTCGTGTGCTTACCGTTGACCGTCGCCGACTGGTATCCGAGAAAGACATCATATGACCCGTAGAGAGTCACTGACGATTGCGCGACGGCCAGACCAGGAGCCATCAGAGACGCGAGTACGACTGCACAGGAAGAAAGACCGTATTTCTCGATTGGTTTCATCTATGTATTGAGGACTATTTAAAAGGGTGGCCCGGCTACAACATTCATCACGACACGCGAGAAGTCCCGACGCGCAATGAGAGGACGAACCCCGCCCTCTCGCTGCCGAGACCCAGTCAACGATGGATCACAAACGGGCTTTGCCGCATCGCTGCGCGGTAAAAGGAAGAATCGTAGTATTTCATCGGGTCGGCTAGCACCTTGTGGGGCATCGCATAACGGGTGCGTAGGGCAAGTACTGTACGCACTCCGGGGATGCTCATCCGGCCCTTGCGAAAGAACCCGGCGTGCGGGTCAAGGAGCTCTGCGTAGGTTTTCTCAGCCAGTTCCGGCGAGATGTTCGGAACGTTCTTTGTCAGGATACGAATAGCCGCATCATGGTTCTTCGGGTCGTACAGCCAGTCGACTGCCTGCCCGTACGCACGAATGAATCCGACCACGTCCGCACGGTGATCGCGCGCCCAGGAACGCCGTGTTGCCGCGACAATTCCCTGATACGGTCCGATTACATCAGTCGCTGTCGCAATCTGGTTGAACCCCGCGTCGCGCGCGAGGATATTGAACGGTGTGGACAGCAGTGTTCCAGCCTGGGCATGCTGTTTCAGAGCGCTCCAGCGTTGCGTCATACCGCCCGCGGGCTCAACGCTGTAATCGCTCTGGCTCAAGCCCTTTCGTGCCAGCATGTCGTACAGAACGAAGGCAAAGCCCGTAGTGCGGGCGTCAACCGACAGGGTCCTTCCCCGCAAGTCTGCGTAGCTCTTGATGTCCGACGTTGTGACGAGACTCAGGAAGCTACTGTCGCTTCCCATCACGGCAACGAAATCGGGCTGCGGGCCGATCGGCGCTTCACCCTCTCCTTCGACGTAGGCCACAACGTTGTCGATTGCTGTCATCGCGAGGTCAACATGCCCTTGAGACAGACCTGTCATCTGCGCAACGGAGCCAGGCGTTGCCTGCAACGTTACGTGGATGCCGTGCTGAGCGAACAGGCCATTATCCTGCGCGACGTAACTAGGCCAGTTAAAGCCTCCGGGGAATACGCTAACGCTTACCTCGTCCAGCCTGGGCGCCTGCGCTTCGGCTGAACCAGGACCGAAGGCCAGCGTCAGGCCAGCAAGCAAGGTGGCTACTGCAATTCTCCAAAGTCTGCCGCCGATCATTTAAGTCCCTATAGTTAAAACGATTGAGGAGCGATGCCGGAATGACTTCGCTGTTGTTACAACGCTTCGCTGCAGTGAAGTCGCTTATCCCCCGTCCGCGTTTGGGGGGTTCACTTAATTTGCGACCCTCTTGGTAAACGCAGGACGCACATGTTTAATCCCGGCCATGATCGCTCGCTTATTTCGCAGTGTTACAGGGAGTTTCGATGGTTTTGTCGCAGTAAGGCGCGATGGACGATGAAACGCGATTGCTATGTAATGCTTATGAAACGAGCGGGTAAAACTGCTGCGCGGCGGACAATTTGATTTTGCCAAGGTCCTCCATCTGTCCTTTTTTGATCATGTGCATGACTTCGATGCCGCTCAGAATGACACGCGCGCAGTCAAAATCCTTGAACCCGAGCATCGGTCTAGTGCGACGTTTGATGGCCCGGTGGTCCTGCTCCACCACGTTGTTCAAATACTTGACCTGCCGAACCATGATGGGCGTCTCGCGCTCGGCGTTCACCGCATGAAGCGCCGCCAGATTGGAACCGCTTTTGTCGATGGTCACCGTGTCGGGTGCGCCGTTCTGAGCGATGGCTTTATCGAAGAAGCGGCGCGCGGCGGCCTTGTCCCGGTTGGCTCTGAACAGAAAGTCGATGGTGTTACCCGCCTTGTCCACGGCGCGATACAGGTATTTCCACGAGCCTTTGACCTTGATATATGTTTCATCCATGCGCCAGCTCGTGCCCACCGGGCGTTTGTGTTTGCGAAACGTCTTTGCGAACAACGGTACCAGTTTGATCACCCACCGATGCACCGTCGAATGATCGACGCCGATGGCGCGCTCAGACATCATCTCCTCGAGATTGCGAAGACTTAGCCAATAGGCCACATACCATCGCACGCACAGCAGCATCACATCCAGCGGATAATGAAGCCGCTTCAAAACCTTCGCAATGCCTGTAGCAAGAGCCGTTCGTGGTATCGCGGTCTTCTTCATCGTGAGCCGAAGCAAAGTTTGTGCATCCCGAACTTTAACGCGGCATCGTTATTGCGACAGAACCACGCTGGGCAGGCAGCAAGTCTTTCTCTCAGAGGAGGTCGTGCGGCGTTTGATGAAACAGGAACGATTGACCGCTGCCACTACGAGGCGGCGTCGCTGCGGCTCCTACCTGGGGGAAATCAGCCCTGCGCCGGAGAACCTTATCAATCGCGACTTCCAGGCGGCAGCCCCGAACGAGAAGTGGCTCACCGACATCACGGAATTCCAGACCCCGGCCGGCAAGGTGTATCTATCGCCCGTGATCGACTGCTTTGATGGGCTGGTTATCAGCTGGTCAATAGGCACGCGTCCGGATGCCGAGCAATAGCAACGACCGGCCTGCCGTCCACTCTGATCGCGGCGCCCATTATCGCTGGCCGGGGTGGCTCTCGCGGATACGCGATGCGAAGCTGGTTCGCTCGATGTCGCGCAAAGGATGCTCGTCCGACAATGCGGCCTGCGAAGGCTTCTTCGGGCGGCTGAAAACGGAGCTGTTCTATCCTCGGGACTGGCAAGCTACAACCATTGACCAATTCATTGAGGTGGTTGATTCCTACATCCGCTGGTATAACGAAAAGCGGATCAAGATTTCGCTTGGCTCACTCAGCCCCATCGAATACCGAGAGAGCCTCGGCCTTGCGGCATAAACAGTCCAAGATTTTTGCCGCACCCCCAGTGGCTCAATTTTCGGTCGGCGTAAACAGTCACTAGACATGTGAGTTCCTCAACCTTGAGGAGTGGAAAATTGACATTCCGGCGCTGCCGGATGGCCTTCTTCAAGCAATCGTGTTTTGCGCACCTTGCGCGATGCGGCTAACGGTCCTCTCGACATCAGTCTCGAAGCCCATACCGGAAGTGGCAAGTCGCTTTTTTTACTTCCTGCTTCTGAGAGATGCATAACAAATTCCCTTTGGTGTTTCCGGCAATTTAGTTGACATGCTTGCGAGTGTCGTGTTCCCACAGATTCATTACGCTGTTTTACAGCGTCGACACTTGTTCATACGTCAATTCCCATTTGAAGAACCAAGCTTCAGCGCGGTTTTCCGTACGTCGACCGATCGCAAGTGCTTTTGCGTATTCCGTTCCGCGCGGTCCAATGTCGGCAACATCGGGCTTGCCTCGGGCCTCGCGAGTGTGCTCAAGTACTGCGCGTGAAATGGCACCGACCTATCGGTCTACAGTCAGGACGAACTCGGCGCCATCGCCGACAGTCTGAACAGCCGGCCTCGCGCGGACCACGCATTCCATTCTCCATGCGAGGTCTTCGCCGCCACGCTTGCCTCAGCGAGCCAACCTCACGGTTCTAAACACTAGACTCCGTGTTGCACTTCAGTTTGAAACCGCCCCCCTTTACCTCTGCCTTTCAATGGGTGACAGCTTCACTACGATCTACGCTTAGGCGAGGTCGAACCGGTCGAGGTTCATCACCTTGACCCAGGCTGCGACGAAGTCGCGGATGAATCTCTCCTGCGCGTCCTCGCTTGCATAAACTTCGCACAGGGCACGGAGTTGGGCATGCGAACCGAAGACCAAGTCGACACGGGTGCCTGTCCATTTGAGCTGGCCGGTCTTGCGGTCACGCCCCTCGAACACGTCCCGGGCCGGCGACAGCGGCTTCCATTCCGTACCCATATCGAGCAGGTTGCGGAAGAAGTCGTTGGACAGCGTTTCCGGCCGGTGGGTGAAGACGCCGTGTGAATTCTGCCCGGCATGGACGTTCAGGACGCGCAGGCCGCCGATAAGCACCGTCATCTCGGGGGCCGTCAGCGTCAGCAATTGCGCCTCGTCGATCAACAAAGCCTCGGCCGGGACGCTGTACTTGCCCTTGAGGTAGTTGCGAAAGCCATCGGCGACCGGTTCGAGGGCCGCGACGGATTGCACGTCGGTCTGTTCCTGCGAGGCGTCCATGCGGCCCGGCGAGAAAGGCACGCTCACATGATGGCCTGCGTTCTTTACCGCGTGTTCGATGCCAGCGCAGCCGGCCAGCACAATCAGGTCGGCCAGCGAGATCTTCTTGCCGCCGGACTGCGCGCCGTTGAACTCGCCCTGGATGCCTTCGAGGACTTTCATCACCTTCGCCAGTTGCCGGGGCTGGTTGACTTCCCAGTCTTTCTGCGGCGCGAGGCGAATGCGCGAGCCATTGGCGCCGCCGCGCTTGTCGGAACCACGGAACGTCGACGCCGATGCCCAGGCGGTCGACACCAGCTGCGAGACGGACAGTCCCGACGCCAGAATCTTCTGCTTGAGCGAGGCGACGTCCTGCTCGTTGACCAGTGCGTGGTTGACCGCCGGGATGGGGTCCTGCCAGATCAGTTCTTCAGCGGGCACTTCCGGTCCGAGATAGCGGACGCGCGGCCCCATGTCGCGGTGGGTCAGCTTGAACCATGCTCGGGCGAAGGCGTCGGCGAGCTGGTCGGGATTCGCCAGAAAACGCCGTGAAATCTTCTCGTAGGCGGGATCGAAGCGCAGCGAGAGGTCGGTGGTGAGCATCGTCGGCCGCTGCTTCTTCAAGGGATCGAAAGCATGCGGGATGGTTTCGTCGCCACCCTTGGCGACCCATTGGTTGGCGCCGGCGGGGCTTTTGGTCAGTTCCCATTCATACTTGAACAGGTTCTCGAAGAAGCCGTTGCCCCACTTCGTCGGCGTAGTGGTCCAGGTGACTTCCAGTCCGCTGGAGATCGCGTCGGCGCCCTTGCCGGTGCCGAAGCTGCTCTTCCAGCCCAGCCCCTGGTTCTCGAGGCCGGCGGCCTCGGGTACCGGACCCACATTGTCGGCAGGACCGGCGCCGTGTGTCTTGCCAAAGCTGTGGCCACCGGCGATCAGCGCGACCGTTTCCTCGTCGTTCATGGCCATGCGCGCGAAGGTTTCACGGATGTCATGCGCCGCGGCGAGCGGATCAGGATTGCCGTCGGGACCTTCCGGGTTGACATAGATCAGGCCCATCTGTACGGCGCCCAGCGGATTTTCCAGGTTGCGTCCGTGATCGTCGCGGCTGACTTCGCTGCCGTGCAGTTCCGGATCGGCCACGATCACGCCTTCGGCGTCACTACCGGCGGCACCCTTGCCATAACGGACGTCGCCGCCCAGCCAGGTCTTTTCGTTGCCCCAGTAGACGTCCAGATCCGGCTCCCAGGTGTCGGCGCGACCGCCACCGAAGCCGAACGTCTTGAAACCCATGGTCTCGAGCGCGACGTTGCCGGTAAGGATCAGCAGATCGGCCCAGGAAATTTTCTGGCCGTATTTCTGTTTGATCGGCCACAGCAGGCGGCGGGCCTTGTCGAGGCTGACGTTGTCCGGCCAGCTGTTGAGCGGCGCGAAGCGTTGCTGGCCGCGCCCTGCACCCCCGCGGCCATCGCCGATACGATACGTGCCGGCACTGTGCCAGGCCATGCGGATGAATAGCGGACCGTAGTGGCCAAAGTCTGCCGGCCACCAGTCCTGCGAAGTGGTCATCAGCGCGGCGAGGTCCTTCTTCACCGCGGCGAGATCGAGGCTTTTGAACGCCTCGGCGTAATTGAAGCTGGTGTCCATCGGGTTGGACTTATTGGAGTGCTGGCTGAGCAGATCCAGCCGCAGTCGCTTTGGCCACCAGTCACGGTTCGTCGTGCCGCCACCGGCGGCAAGGTTGAACGGGCACTTTGCTTCGTTTGACATGTGTTATTTCCTTGGGAAAACGTACCTACTAGTTGTTCTACTATGGCGTCAGGTTTCAATGGTGCATCGCGGCACAAGAGCTAAGTCCATTGCGACGTGCATCGCCGCAGCCGAGGGTGTCGCCCGCATTGACGGCGTCGTGACTTGCGAAATGTGACCAATGCATCGCGCGGACGGGTTGGGGCTTATCGTATTCCTCTCATCCGCCCTTCAATTGGGATGTCATCCTATCGGATCGGTCAGAGTCATTGCGTTGCTCCGACTCGCCGCAAGGCGTCGGCGGCAGTCCTGTTGCGTTGCGCGATCGCCATCTGCAACACAGTGCCGCCGCGAGCATCGACATGATTGACACTGGCGCCATGCGCGACAAGCACCGGAATCATATCGAGCCGGCCGAATAGCGCGGCAAACGCCAATGCCGTCTCCCCAGCGTTGTTCGTTTGGTCGATGTCGCAACGCGTATCGAGCAACATCGTTGCAATTTCCGTCTCGCCTTTGAAGAGCGCACCCATCAGCGCCGTGTTGCCGTGCCGGTCGGCGGCACACGCGTTGGCGCCTGCGGAAAGAAGGGCTTTCAACGTCTCCGGGTGGTCGTCGTACGCGCTAAGAATGAGCGCGGTATATCCCTCGGGCGTCGCTGTCTCAAGCGGGTAATGGGCATCGACCAGCGCCTGTACGATATCCGTGCGGCCCGCACGTGCCGCGGCAAACCAGTCGTCGGTCAACTTCGGCACGTCAGCCGCGCCCGAATACGGTCCCGCGCTGCGCGCAGCTCGCCGTCAACAGGGCGGTCATTGCGGCGACCATGGCGGTTCGGACAAAACGCGGCGCAGTAGCAAAACATTGCATTACCTTCTCCGTGAAGGACCGTATTCAACCAGCAGCAGAGCCTGCCTGCGCAGGCCCCCGATGCTTCAGTTTTCGCTCAGTTGTGCCGCCGCGTCGCGCACGCGAGCGACGTCCGCGCTGGTTGCACGCGCAAGGCGGGTGCCGTAGTCGGAATCAGCCTTATAGAAGTACGAAAGCATCGTGTACTTGTTCGCATCGTTGGTCACGCGGCCGAGGTCGGCCGACAGCGCGGTAACCAGATCTGTCCTCTCGGTTTCGGACAACGTGCGGTAGTACTCACCGGCCTGACGGAAGTCGAGCGTCTTGTGAATCGCTCGTTGCTGGGTAGTCCCTTTGAGCGGCGTCTGCACATACTTGTACCTGTCCTGCTGAGCGATCTCGGCGATTCCTGAGGGCTCGTAGTTCACTTCTCCCTTGCGATCTCCTTCATTCATGAAGCCGTCCTGGTTGTTATTGTTCACCGGTACGAGCGGGCGATTGATCGGCAACTGATTGAAGTTCGCACCGAGGCGATACATCTGTGTGTCGGCATAGGAGAACAAGCGGCCCTGCAACATCCGGTCCTCAGATGGCTCGATCCCCGGCACCAGCCGCGACGGTGCGAATGCAGACTCTTCTGTGGACTCGAAGTAGTTATCGGGAACGCGGTTGAGCGTCATCGTGCCCACCTTCTTCTCGGGGATGGAAGACGGCCACACTTTCGTGTCATCAAGCGCATCAAAATCGAACTTGTCGAGATCCTTCGGCGAGAGCACCTGGACGTACAGGTCCCATTGCGGATAAGAATGGGCCTTGACCGCGTTGTACAGGTCATTGGTCATCAAATTCCAGTCGGCGCCGATTGAGTGCGGAATATCCTGAGGGCGAATGCCTTCAATACCCTGACGGCTCTTCCAGTGGAACTTTACGTAGTGAATTTCTCCTTTCGCATTGACGAACTTGAAAGCGTGCACGCCGAAGCCGTCCATGTGGCGGTATGAATCGGGCATGCCTTCGTCCGTGTACAGGTGCGTGAGCATGTTCGTTGCTTCTGGGGTGTGCGCGAAGAAGTCAAACGCGAGGTTCGGGTCCTGTACACCCGTAACTGCGGACGGCTTGTTTGCATGCACAAAGTCCGGGAACTTGATGGCATCGCGAATGAAGAAGATCGGCCAATTGATGCCGACGATGTCCCAGTTGCCTTGCTGCGTGTAAAACTTGACCGCGAAACCGCGCGGGTCACGTGCCTGCTCAGGCGAGCCGCGATAACCCATCACGGTCGAAAAGCGAACGAACACCGGGGTCTTCGTGCCTGGTGTGAACACCTGCGCGGTAGTCAGCGAACTGATATCGGCAGTCGGCACGAACTCGCCAAAGAGGCCTGTGCCACGCGCATGCACGACACGCTCAGGTATCCGTTCGCGATCAAAGCGCTGCAGCTTTTCAATTAAATGGGAATCTTGCAAAAGAACCGGACCGTGGAAGCCTGCGGTCTGAGAGTTCTGATTGTCGCCGACCGGTGATCCATTGTCTCGAGTCATATCGGCTGCATTCGCGTTGAATGCAATCGCCGTAGACGAGGCTATTGAAACAATACTGATTGCGAGTTGGGTTTTCCATGTTTTCATGTTGTAATCCTTATTGCATAGAGTGCCAGTGGACAATGCGAAATTTAACGAGGTGCGAACGGATGCCTCCGCGCTTCACGGAAAGCTCAGTGTCGCAAACCCAGGTGCCGCTCGGCACCTAACGAACAGATATTGCCAAGATGTCGACGTGGGCACTTCGCTAGCGGCACGAAATATGCGCTATCGCACGATAAAGCGCTCAGCGGTAACGCCCGGCCAGCACGCTAGCACGAGGTCTGTAGGGTTAAAACGCCACGAACGGACGTGCCGAGAGTTGGAAGCCTCTCGCCAATCACGAAACACCAGGCTCGCCGACCGTGTCGTGCTCCTGGATGACGCAATCCTCGAATGGATAAACGGACAGCCTTGCGTGGGGCCTGAGCGATGACAAGAGTCGGACTGCCCGATTGCGCGACATCTACCCATGCGTCCAACCGATGGGCGACGCATCCCTTTCCAGTCGGTGCCGGCCAGGCCCCCTCTGCGTTCGCTGCGCGGATTGCAAAGCCGACGTCGAGCTTTGATGCGTCGTCGAGTTCGCTTTCAGGTTCGATCTTGGCTGTACTTGTACAGCCAGCGATCACCAAAATGACGACAAGAATCCCAAGGTTGACGACTTTCAATGACGCCGATGCTTGCACGGCTGTACCCCGTTCGTGTAAGTCGGCTACGCGGCGAATGTGACGCATTACGATCGCCGTCGTGCGCATTTGGATCGGGAACCAAGCATCTGGCGCTAGTTGCTCGCCCATCGCGACGACGAGCGATGATCGTGCTGAAATGCGAGAAGTCGTATGCCGCCACGGCAGGAGTATGTCGCTAGCGGGCGGCGCTCGCCATCGTGCGGTCGAAGCGCCCCCGGACGTCAGGATGTTCGGCGAGGTACTCGTAGAGATGCGTCCCGAACACCCTTATCGCGGCGGATTCGCCTGTCGTGACGGTGTAGAGCAGTTCGCCCCAGAGCGGGAATAGCAACTCCGTGTTGAAGATCGCACGCTGGCGCACGGACCAGTTGTGATCTGAGCGGAGCAGTTGACCCGATTCCGTCAGGGCGAATCGGCCGTCTTCGAGCGCCAGGAAAAGTCCCCGGCTGACGAGGAACGCGATGATGCGCCGCAGGACGGCCGCGCTGAACCCTGCCCCGATCAACCTCTAACCCTCGACCCTGTCGCCTATACCAAGACATGGTATGCAGCCGCTCAAACGGAGGCTAAAATAAAGGGGCTGCAATGCGTGATTGTGTTGGCAATCGTTGTCGATTCGATCGGTCATCACGAATCGCGCTGCCCCAAACCTCTGAGATACCGGAATGTCGAATACGTCTTACGATGACATCGTTCGGCTCACTGAATGGAATGCCAACTCGCTGGCGTGATTCGACCGCGCACAGAACGTTTCGATGTCTTCGCGCTACCGCCCTTGTACGCGAACGTGCGTCAAATGACGGGCCGCCCAGGCGAAGTCTGGCTGTCTGAATCCGGCACCGATCATCTGCTACGGTACCGCTCCCGCTCAGCGGAGATTAACGGGAATTGACGGGGCATCATGCTGACGTGGTCCACAGGTGTCAACGCAGGCGATCGGACGCCGAAGTCAGGCGCCTCAGATAAACTATCCAAATGCGGCTCATTGATTTGGCATAAGTGTTTCCATCTACTATTCGAGAAAAACTTAACGCACCTAGTTGATTGTCTCGTTCTCCGCGCTTATGGGCTAGGTCTGCCGCTTGTGAAAATTCAATTCGCAAGCCTCAAAGCCTCATTGGGCATGGCCCCGCGGAATGTTGGCTCGTCCACTGCCCGCAAGTGACAACTTCACCTTCGCAATGGTGACATATTCAATTTAGCCTACGACTGACCAACGGTGAATTCTGTCTGCTCAACGCTTTTCTGGCTTCTCCGGGACGGATTCTGACGCGCGAACAACTTCTCGAGGCGAGCCGTCTTTACGACGACGTGTACGGCCGATCCATCGATGTCCAGATTCTCCGGCTGCGTCGCAAGTTCGAAGAAGATCCGTCTCGTCCGCAATGCATCAAGACCGAACGCGGTGCGGGGTACATTTTCGCGGCGGCCGTCGATAAACTTAGCGCTGCAGCGACGTAAGCGATTCCCGGCGCGTATGCAAACTCGCGGCGGCGAAACAATGCTGCACCGCCGGATCCCGTTAACGTTGAAGGCGAGCATGTATTCGCCACCACTTGGGTGAATTGCCAACCATTCTCTTGAACGCTGAAGAGAAATGGGACAGCGTACTAAAGCCGCACGCCAGTGCAATTTGCGAAACCGGCCAGTCCGATTCCAGTAAAAGCCTTTGGGCAAATTCGACACGGCGACGACGCAGATATGCGTACGGTGCGAAGCCCGTGGCCAGCCGAAACTGCGCGGCGAAATGCATACGCGTGAGGCCAACACTCGCTGCAATGTCACCGAGTGTCAACGGCTCAGCAAGATGAGCCTCCATATAGTCGATAGCGCGGCGCAGGCGCCACTGCGGCAGAGCCGTTACCTTTCTGAAGGAGGGCGCGCGATCGTTTGCAAAACGGTATTTGAGAAGTCGCGCGACGATCGCTGTAGAGATACTCTCTACGTAGATATCACCAAAAACGGAGTCGCTGCCCTGTTCGCTCGCCAGGGCGTGGCCTAGTCGCTCTATTGATGCGTCGCAGGTGATATGCGGCGCACCCAGGATGATGTCGCCATTATGTGGGCGATCGAAAGCCTCCTGATAGTGCTGCACGAGGAGCCGCTGCGGCACATAGAGATGCAGCACATCGCAAGTTGAGTGGAAGATCACTGTGGCGCTCTGTCCAGGATTAGTCACGTGGATGGCGCCGGGCGTCACTTTACCATCGTAAAGCATTATTCCTGATCGATAGGTGAGCGCCATAGATTTAAGGCTGATGCCGATGGTGTGGTGATCATCGGTGCCCTGACTCGTGTACTCAACTGGCTCAGTATCTTGACGCCTCCACCGTGACACGAAAACGCGGTCGGTCAACACCGTTTGTGTCGCCTCGGGCAAAAGGGGACCGCGCCAGCAATCTTCCGCAGCAATTGGCTCTGCGATGCGGTGTTGGGGAGTCGGAGTGCCGTGATCAAGGATGGCAAGACCGCTTGCACCATATGCTTCGGTCAATGTTGTTGTCACCCGATGGCCCCCTGTCGAAGAGGACATTCGAGATCAGATTGTCTGCTGCATCGCGGACGAAGGATAAATTCAGAAACGGGCTTTTTGTAAGGTTCACTAATATACGTGCGACGACGACGTAGGCTCTCCCGATTCTGAATACAAATCCAGTTGCCACTGTCTACTTGCCGCAATAAATCCGTAAGCGTGTTCGAAGAATCGCAACCAGTCGTGAATAGATGCTTAACCATCATTACAAAGTAGGTGAGAAGTGATCCGAACGTCCGTTCCCGAGGGCGAGGAGAGCCACCTGGCGACGCATCCAGGCCGCCCCGGCAAGGTGTCCGACTGACATGAATCATTCGCTGACGATGATTGGACTCATCGCTCGTCGGCCTAGCAGACAACCGGGCCCAACACTGGCGCCCGTCGGCCGACGGGTGCCATTTTCCAAAAGCGCGCTAGCGGGCAGGTCATCCATGCGACCGCCAATCGATTACATCGGCGGAGCGACTCCATCCTTTTCGACCACCACGCGCTGCGCGACAAACGCACCCTGCGATGCGGGCGTCGCGACCACAAATACCTTCTTGCCCGCGGTCAGGTCGGTGCGTGCGGCCGGCGTGAAAGTCACGATGGGTACGTTAGGCGGTACAGTCACCTCATTGTTGCCACCTTTGTACGACAGCTTCAGATTCCGGCCGCTGGTACCCTGAACAACCGTGTCGACGTTCGCATTCGTCATCGTGCTGTTCGGACCGAGGTCCCATGCGTAGTGACCTTCACCCGAGCCGCGCGCGGATTCGGGGAAGACGACCACTTCGGTGGCCGTCAACTTTCCGTCAGTGCCCGTCGTTGCGGCGGTGCCGACGAAGGAGCCCGGCTTGATGTCCGAAAGCTCCATGGCCTTGACCGCAGACACGGCAACGGTCGATTTGAGCTCGATTGACACAGTGTCGCCGCTACGACGATGCACCTTCAGGACGTCGCCGTCGAGCGAGACAATATCGCCGCGGATGCGCGACGGTTTGGCGGTGGGCGTCTGAGCGAGCACGACACTGGCAAAAGCCAGCGTGGCGAGGGTGACGCCAAGTTTCAAGCGGATAGACATGGATGCTCCGTAAAGGACTGTTGAGTTTCGAGAGTGGACTAGTGCACATCAGGAACCGCCGAACCAGTTATAGCCCTGGTTCTCCCAGTAACCACCGGGATATTCGTTCGTCACACTGATTGCGACGATATGCTTCGGATTCTTGTATCCGAGCTTGGTCGGCATACGCAGCTTCATTGGGAAACCGTATTTCGGCGGCAGCACTTCGCCGTCGTACGTAAGTGTGAGCAGCGTCTGAACATGCAACGCAGTTGGCATGTCGATACTGGTCCAGTAGTTGTCCGCACAGTGCAGTGACACGTACTTCGCCGTGATGTCCGCGCCCGAATGCTTCAGGAAACTGGAGAAACGCACGCCGCCCCATCGGCCGATCGCACTCCATCCTTCGATGCAGATATGGCGCGTGATCTGGCTTTCCTGCGGCAACGCGCGCAGCTCGTCGAGCGTCCAGACGCGTTTGCCAGTCGCGAGGCCACCCACCTGTAGCCGGTATGTA
>NZ_JARESV010000084.1:0-19665 GCF_046026985.1 Paraburkholderia sp. RL18-101-BIB-B | reverse complement strand
TTTGACCGTGACGTGATCATTCTTTGTGTGCGCTGGTATCTGCGCTACAAGCTCAGCCTGCGCGATCTCGTCGAGATGATGGCCGAAAGGGGTTTGTCGCTGGCGCACACGACGATCATGCGTTGGGTGAAGCGATTTACACCGGAGTTCGTGAAGCGCTGGAATCGCTTTGCCCTACCGGCAGGGCGGTCATGGCGCGTTGACGAGACCTATCTGAGGATTCGCGGCAAATGGGTTTATCTGTACCGGGCGGTGGATCGGGCCGGCCAGACGGTGGACTTCACGCTCAGGGCAAAGCGCGACGTGGCTGCGGCAAAAGCCTTTTTTTAGCAAGGCCATCCGGCATCAGGGCCAGCCACCGGAGACGATCACGCTCGACGGGTATGCCGCCTCACACCGGGCGGTACGTGAGATGAAAGCCGATGGTCTGCTGCCGGAAGACACGAAGGTTCGGTCCTCGAAGTACCTGAACAATCTGATCGAGCAGGACCATCGCAACATCAAGTCCAGAACGAACGTGATGCTCGGCTTCAAACGGTTCAGGAGCGCCGCGCCCACGATTGCCGGCATCGAGTTGATGCATCGCATTCGCAAGGGACAATTTGGGCTTGCCAGCTTGCGACTCAAAGATACGGCTGTATCCACTACCTGGAATGCAGTACTCTCGATTCAATAAGATATCCTATATATAGATATAACATCGTTCAGACCGACTATTTTGCACCAGATCCGACCCAACAGTCGTGTCTGCCTTGCGCGAAAAACCACGAAATGTGCCTATTTGCACCAGAGCCTATCTGGTCTTTGCGAAGTGCGAGTTATCTGGTTGCAGGCTTGGCTCAGAAAACTCGGTCAAGCCACGAGTGCCGATCTTCCACGCGTCCCTGCTGCACTTCCAGCAGAGCGGTCTTCAACCGTTCAGTTACTGGCCCGGTTTCAGCATTACCGATCTCGAAAGCGCGCTGACGGCCCTTGACTTTGCCGATCGACGTCACGACCGCTGCTGTCCCACACGCGAATGCTTCCCGCAACTTCCCGGATTGCGCATCGGCTTGCCACTGATCAATCGCATAGGGCTCTTCACGCACGGTCAAGCCCAGATCGCGGGCGAGCACGATGAGCGAGTCCCGGGTGATGCCGGGCAAAATTGTGCCAGTCAGCGGCGGAGTCTGAATAGAGTCATCGTCAAATACGAAGAAGACGTTCATGACGCCGAGTTCCTCGACCCACCGACGCTCGACCGCATCAAGGAATACGACCTGGTCGCATCCTTCTCTAATCGCCTCGGCTTGAGCCGCAAGGCTTGCGGCATAGTTGCCCCCACACTTCGCGTCACCGGTGCCACCCGGGGCTGCGCGTGTGTAGTTCTCGGAGATCCACAACGTAACTGCTGAGGATCCGCCTTTGAAGTAGGAGCCAACTGGCGAGGCAAGAACGCAGTAGAGATACTCTGAAGACGGATTCATGCCCAATGCGCCCTCGGTCGCGATCATGAAGGGACGCAGATAAAGCGCACTGCCTTCCGCCGTCGGGATCCAGTCTCGATCTGCTCGAACAAGCTCACGCACGGACTCCAGAAAAAGCTGTTCCGGCAAAGACGGCATCGCGAGGCGCCGAGCGGAATTCTGCAACCGCCGCGCGTTTGCTTCGGGGCGAAACAGCGTAGCGCCGCCGTCAGGAAGGCGATAAGCCTTCATTCCCTCGAAGATCTCCTGGGCGTAGTGAAGCACACGCGTCTGGGGAGCAAGTTCGAACGCTGTCCGCGGCTGTATTTTTGCTTCATGCCAGCCACGCCCTTCTGTATAGCGGATTGTCGCCATGTGATCTGTGAAAATCCGACCGAAGGCCGGGTTCTCCAGGAGAGCCACACGTTCGTCAGATGAAACCGGCTTCTCGCTTCTTTCAATCACGAAATTTGCTGCTTTGTCGTTGCCCATGTCAGCACCTCCTAAAATGTAATTGCAGATCGCGTGAAAACTCTGTTTCTTCGTGAGGCCGCGACGGCCCTTGCTCGGATGCGGCAAGTCGTTCTTCGACCCTTCAAATGCTAGATCATCAATTCGATGACGAACGGGCCGCTCTTCCTGAAGCTTTGCGACATCAGATCGGCGCACTGTTCCATCGTCGTTGCGCGTGCCGCCTCAACGCCAAGACCGTTAGCGATCTTCACCCAACTGAGATCGGGGTTGCGGAGGTCGAGCATACTCATTGCCGTTTCCCCGGGAGTGGCGCCGACGTTTGTGTACTCACCAATGAGGATGTTGTATTTGCTGTTGTTGAGAAGAATTGTCGTAATGGGTAGACGTTCGCGTGCCTGTGTCCACAGCGATTGCAGGGAATACATCGCCGAGCCGTCAGCCTGTAAGCTGATCACACGCCGTTCGCCACGTGCACCCATCGCGGCGCCGGTAGCGACCGGTAGACCATCGCCGATCGCGCCGCCCGTCAGCTGTAGCCAGTCGTGCGCGGCAGCGGCATGCGTATGTCTGTAAAAGCCACGGCCGTACGAGATACTTTCGTCAGAAACAATCGCGTTTTCCGGCAGCAAGGCCGCCAGAGTTTGCGCGAGACCTTCGGGCGTCGGTGCACCGCTCGCTACACCCGGGCGTGGCCCAGGATCCGGAATAGCAGCCTCCGGCGCACCCAGGACGTCAACAAGCGCCTCCAACGCGGCATCGGCGTTCTGATCGAATCGCGATAGAAAATGCAACTGCGCATGCGACGGATATTGCGTCGAAGGCTTGTCGGGATAGGCGAAAAAGCCAACCGGCGGCTTGGAGTTGACCAGAATTATGTGGTCGAACTGACTCAGCATCTTTATCGCGAGATCCGTGTTAAAGGGCACACGTTCAAGTTGCAAGTTACCCTGACCCCGAGCCACGCGTCCGTTCACGTAGTCGAGCAGGATAGTCGCGCCGGTCGCGCGGGCAATACGCCATGCGAGCTTCTGAGACTTGGCCAATGCTCCGCGGCCAGCCAGCAGGATGAGGACGTTCTTGCCATCACGCAGTACGCGTGCGGCGTTCTCAACCGCGAACGGGTCGATCGGCGGCGGAGCGGGAACCGGTAGCGGCTCTGCGACTATGCCGCCTGCACCCCAGGAAATGTCAGACGGCAGGATCAGCGTCGCGATCTGTCCGGGTGTCACACGGGCGGCTTGCACGCCAGCAGCCGCATCGCGGCCAACGTCGACGGAACGCGTGCTCGTGCGAACCCAGGCGGACACTGTGCGAGCCACGCTGTCGGTGTCCGCGGTCAAGGGTGCATCGTATGGTCGGTGGTACGTCGCCTGATCACCCACGATGTTGACAATGCCGCTCCGTGCGCGACGGGCATTATGGAGATTGGCCAGACCGTTAGCGAGCCCCGGACCACAATGCAGCAGGGTACACGCTGGTTTCTCTGCAATGCGATAGTAGCCATCCGCCATACCGGTAACGACGTTTTCCTGCAAACCAAGCACGCAGCGCATGCCAGGAATCCGGTCAAGAGCAGCAACGAAATGCATCTCGCTGGTACCCGGATTCGCAAAGCACGTATCTATCCCTGATTGCAAAAGTGTCCTCACAATACTTTCGGCGCCATTCATTACAGAGCCTCCAATTTCATCAAACCAATCTTCTCTCGACGCGGGAAACAGGTATTGAGCAGGAGCAGGCTCACAAGAAACACGCAACCTATGGTTCCAGGCGCGTAGTAGAAACTTCCGGTCGCCTCCTTGATCCAGCCGATGAATATCGGGCTGAACACTCCACCGAGCGCACCGACCGAACTGACAAACGCCAGGCCGCCCGCAGCGGCGGCATCCTTGAATAGCACACCCGGTATGGTCCAGAACAGAACGAGGAATCCAAACACTGCCGCACTGGAAGTTGCTAGCAGCACAACCGTCGCCACAATACTGTGCACCCCCACGGGCAGCAGTACCATTGACAGACCCGCCACGATCCCACATCCAAGCACATGCCACCGCCGCTCTCGTAGGCGGTCCGAACTGAAGCTCACTGTCAACATTCCGATTGCCGCCGCTAGAGCAATCGTCCCACTTAACCACCCAATGCTCATGAGGCTTTTCACGCCCACACTCTTCAGTAGAGTCGGAATCCATAGAAGCAAGGCATTCTCGACGCAATAGAAGGTGAGGTAGCAGACCGCGAGCCGATACAGGACTTTGTTCTTCAAGGCATCGCGAAGCTTGCTGGGAGCATGGCGAGAAACGTTCCCTGCGTCGGCTTGTAACTGGTCCGCGACAAGCTGCTTTTCTGTTGCCGAAAGCCATGGCGTGTCGGATGGCCTGTCGGCGAGGCTTAGATAAGCCACGACACCCAGCAGGATTGCAGGAACCCCTTCTATCAAGAATAGACTTTGCCACCCTCGCAAGCCGGCCACACCATCAAAGTCGGTCATGATCCATGCTGCCAGCGGACCGCCGATGATGCCAGAGACTGGCAGCGCCATCACGAAGAGACTGGTAACCCGGCCTCGCATGTGATCAGGGAACCAATATGTGAAGTACAGGAGAACACCCGGAAAGAACCCTGCCTCTGCTGCACCAACCAGGTACCGTAATACGTAGAACTGGTATTTTCCGGACGCCAGGGCCTGAACCATCGTGAAGACGCCCCACAGGATCATAATCCTGAGCAGCGTCTTGCGTGCCCCGTAGCGATGAAGCATCAAGTTGCTCGGCACTTCAAACAGAATATATCCGAGGTAGAGAAATCCAGCCGCCACCCCAAACACGGCCTCATTCAAGTGCAGATTTGCGAGAAACTGAAGCTTTGCAAAGCCAACGTTCAGCCGGTCGAGCATGTTCACAACGTAGCAGACGAACAGTAACGGCACGGTTCGCAAGCCAATGCGCCGGAAGACTGCCTGCGTCGTCGGCACTGCATGTGGAAGCGTTGGGGAATTCAACATATAGTCTCCAATCTTGTAGATAGACCACGCGCCCCATGGAGCGATCATGGCCCGAAGCTCGAACGCGCCTGGATTCCCCACTTCCCGTTCTGCAGGGTCAGAACGTAGAGCGATTCGTAGATGCCAATGACAGAGTCATCACTTCTGTACCTGATGTAGTTCAGCGAGTAGTGAGCTTTTCGCTCATTGAACTGGATCAGCTCCCGCCGATCCCACCGGCTATATCTCCAGTCGTCCTCTTCCTTGAGCCGACTGAAAAGGTCCATTGGATTCTGGCCGGCCGCTTCATAGACCTTGAACTTGCCGTCGGCTAGACGCAGGTGCGGAAAGTGCATCGTGGCGTCCATCTTCTGAGCATCGTATTCGTTCAATGCAGTCATGAAGCGGTCCAACGTCTTCATGCATGCCGCGTGAATTTCTTCCTTGTATGCACTCATTGCTTCTCCTTTTTTCCCTATACGGTCACCGGACACACGCCTTTTGCCGGAACGTACTCACTGCGCTCGCGAATGCATCGGGGGCACGATATGAGACGTCGCAAGCCAACGCGCGAACGCCGACATAGGGGCGGTTGACCAATCTGAAAACTCCATGTACTATCCGTTCGGTAACCGAACGTGTGTTCGGTGTTGATGGATGATCGTATCCAGGGTTTGCTTTTGGGTCAATGGATTCGAATGGACAAAATAGATCTGGCTCCTGATCCGGAGCTGTATGTCGACGCATTTGCGCGCGGACTTTCCGTTATCCGGGCGTTCGATGCCGAACACCGAATGCTCTCGCTCGCTGAAGTCGCAGAGGCCGCTGGAATAAGTCGAGCGTCAGCCAGGCGCCTGCTTGCGACCCTCGTGCACCTCGGCTACGTGCATGCGGATGGCCGCACTTTCAGACTGACGCCGAAAGTGATGCAACTGGGCTACGCGTATCTCTCTGGTCAGACACTGACGGAAATCGTTGAACACTACGTGGTGGATGTCGCGGAAAAGACGGGCGAGTCTTGCTCGGTCTGCGTCCTTGACGATACCGACGTCGTGTACATTGGACGCGCGTCGACGAAAAAGATAATGTCGATCAATCTTTCGATAGGAACACGTTTGCCGGCGTGGGCAACGGCAAACGGCAGGGTGCTGCTAGGTGGCCTGGATGAGCGGGAACTGGAAGAGAGACTGGCGCGCAGCGAAATCGTCGGACATACGGCGAACACGTCGACCAAGGTCGAAGACCTGATCAAGGCAGTCCGCAAGGCTCAACGTGACGGCTATGCTTTCACGTCGCAGGAGTTGGAGGCAGGACTGACCGCTGTCGCTGTTCCGCTGATGGATAAATCTGGGCGGATCGTAGCGGCCATGAATGTTGCGGGGCACGTCCATCGGAATTCTCGTGAGAAGATGCTTACCGAAAATCTACCCGTCCTTCAATTCGCCGCGAACGAGATCAACCTCGCATTAGCGTCGCGTGACGTGCTTTAGGATCCGATGGGAAATGGAGGTCGGCCCTCGAGCCGCTCCCGGCGCATGTATGTGGATCGAGGCTACGACCACGACAAGTACCGGCGTGTCGCCAGATCCCATCCGAATGTCCTACCTGCCAGCGTTTTCGCCATTGCTCGCACCGTCCACGCGGCGAACGTGGGCGAGATAACCGTCGGGACGCACGAGCACGGAAGCGAAATTGTCGATTAGAGGGTCATTGGTCCCGGTCGCCAGGCTGACGAAATTGATTCCGCTAGCATCCGGGACGCTTTCCGGATTCGGTGCGAGTTGCAGCCGGACCCATCGGCCATCCTCAAGGAGGCGGTAGAGCGTAGTTCGCGAACCATTCTCCAGTGTGAGGTCCATGTCGCGAAGACGCTGCCCGCTTACTCCTTTTTGGTGCTCCCGACTGTTGTCCGCCTGGAAGAGCGGCTCGGGATACGCGACACCAAAGCCAGAAAGCTGCTCCGCGAATTGACGGTTAACCTCGGGCACAAGAAGGACATTCTCGAGCAGCCGCCGCAGCGCAAGCATGGGAGGATCGAATCTGGAGAAGAGTGCGAGTTGTGCGAGCGTGTCGTCACGAAGTGCCTTGCCGACAGGTAGACGCTCACGTTCATAGGTGTCGAGCAGTTTTTCGGGCGCCGTCCCGCGCAGGACACTCGCCAGTTTCCAGCCAAGGTTCATGGCGTCCTGTATACCGACGTTCATGCCCTGGCCGCCCATCGGCGCATGGATATGAGCGGCATCGCCGGCTAGCAGAATTCGTCCTTTCCGATACTGCTCGGCAATCCGCGTTTCGTCAGTGAAACGCGAGAGCCAAATTGGGTCGCGCGGGCGAAAATCCGTTCCAGCAATACGCGCAGCTGAACTCGCGAGTTCAGCAAGCGACACGGGCTCGCCGGGATCAACATGAGGCATCGAGGCATCAACTAGACCAATTCTGTAATGATCTCCATAGCCGCGCGGCGCGAGAACCAGCCCCCCGGCTTCATTCACTATCGTAGCCACCGGGTGCTCAGGTGGCGCATCGAGTACAACGTCCGCCAGCATCATCGTTTGTCGAGCCGGATAGCCGACAAAATCGATCTGTGCTGCCCGTCGCACGATACTACGAGCGCCATCGGCCCCGACAACGTATCGCGCGAAAACGCGAAACGGTGTCGCATCGGTCTCCCCTCCGATGACAACCCTATCCACATGCGACTCTACCGTCCCGACAAGATGGCCTCGTCTGATGTCCACGCCGAGTTCGAGGGCGTAGTCTTCGAGAAGCCCCTCGGTGGTCGCTTGAGGCAGGAATAGCGCAAAGGGGTAACGGGTATCAAGCGTCGAGAAATCTATCCGCGTGCCAAGCGCTCCAAAATGGAAATTGGGTACCCGACGACCGAGCGAAAGAAAGCGATCGACAATTCCGCGCAAAGCAAACACCTCAAGGGTGCGACCATGAATCGTCAATGCACGGGATTGAGTGACGCGTTCAGTACGTCGCTCCAGCACTGCAACTTTCAGTTGTGCGAGAGCCAGTTCACAGGCAACCCAGAGTCCGACCGGGCCACCGCCGACAACTACGGCATCGAATTCAGTAATCATGTCAGAGAGCATTATGAAGTCGTTCATTTCGTACGGCGCGCTCTGGCGATTCGCAGCACTGCGCCTTCCAATACGCGGATGCTTCTGCCACGCAGCGAACACGTGGAATAGAAGGAAGAAAGATAGGCAAGGTGATACTAGTGAGCGCGGGGGAGTCACTCAGAAAACGTTCCAGTGTTCCGTTTATTCCTTCGTTTTTCAAAATGCTACCTGGGGCGCGTTCTTTCTCTCTTCGGCATCTTTCATTTGCTGTCTTTTCGCTCAAGGAACTGGTTGGCCACGGCCTGCTGGTCATGTGACAGGCAGGTCATGGGCGGCCCATTGGGCACGCCAAGGACATCGATTGCTTCGCAATAGCTGCGCGCTTCGACTACTAGCAATAGCATAACGGCGCGACAGCACGAGAGTGGTCGCGGAGGGCCGATCGCAAGCGCACCAACCTGAACACACAGGCAGTTGGTCCCGATCGCACGGCGCTCGCTCTGGCGTCATGCCGCGGATACGGCCGTTCCCACCTGCTGGTACACCGCCATCTCGAACCCTATGAGTGTCTCGATGACAGGCATGTCGAAGAAGGGCAGCAGTTGTGTCATCAGCACCGCGCCGATGCCCTTGGAGCGATCGATCCAGTAGTAGGAATTGAAGATACCGCACCAGTCACCCGTACCGTTGCTGCGCATGCCAGGTAAGTCCGCGAGCGTGAGGTGGAAGCCCAGTCCCCAGCCCTGCAGCACCGGCGATGCTCGCACGTCGTTCGACAGTCCGGGCATGGTGGACTTCGCCATTTCGGGGAGCTTGATCTGTCCGAGGTGGTTCTGCAGCGCCATCTGCACGGTCGCCGGTTGAAGGATGCCGGCACCATCGTTGAGCCATGCCTGCAGGAAGCGGCCGTAGTCTTGCACGGTGCCGTAAGACCCGTGGCCGGCAGCGTCCCATTCGGAGGTCGGTGGCAGATCGATCTTTGAAGGCGTGAGCGTGCCGTCGGCCTCGCGCTGCATCACGCGCAGCAGCCGGTCGCGCTGCTCGGCGCTGGGCGCGAATGTCGAGTCGTGCATTCCCAGTGGTTCGTACACATGCTGCTTGAGGTAGCTGCCAAAACTCTGTCCCGACAGCTTCTCGACAATGAGCCCTAGCCAGTCGGTGTTGCTGCCGTACTCCCAGGCTGTACCGGGGTCATTGACGAGTGGAATAGAGAAACTGCGCTTCAGTCCTGTGAGTGGGGTAGGTTCGCCCGTCAGCTCGTGGTAGCGCATCAACTTCTCGTTGTAGAAGAAGTAGCCCAAACCGGCCGAGTGGGTCATCAGTTGGCGCACGGTGGCCTGGCTGGCAGGAGCGCGCAGGCGTGGCGTGTCACCGTCGAAGCCGTCCAGCACCTGCAACTGATTGAACTCCGGCAGAATCGATTCGACGGTGGCATCGAGGCTCAGCAGCCCCTTCTCCACGAACTGGAGCGCCGCCGTAGTGGCCGCCGCCTTCGTCATCGAGGCGTTGCGGAACATCGTGTGCTGGCCTGCCTCGCCGGCGGCGTGATGGAAGAGCGGGCCGCTGCGGTTAACGACCACCGCCGCAATGCCGTGAACAGCGCCTTTCGCGACTGCGTTGTCCAGCAGCGCCTTGATGGCGGAACCGTCAAAGGTCATGGTTTTCTCCTGTGTTCATGATTGGGAAGCCGTTCGGGGAATGGGCGTTACATCGGCGGTTTGACGCCATTCTTCTCAACAACCACGCTGGTCGCGTTCATTTGTCCATGATCACTGGGGACCACGACTGCGAACACTGCGGCTCCCGGTTTGAGATCGGCAAAAACTGCGGGGGGCGAAGGTGACAACCGGCGCTGAGTTCGGTACCGAGACGGTGAGCGTCTTGTCGCCGTAGCTCACGTTGAGGTCGCGGGCGTCGGGTTTTTCGGTGACCGACGCTACCGTGGCACCCGTCATGGTGGCTCCCGGCGCCAGATCCCAGTCGTAGTGACCTTCTCCTGTTCCGCGCCGCTCCTCCCTGAATATCATGACCTCGATTGCCTGGACGCCACTGGCCGTTGACGTTCCGGCAGCACCAACGTAAGTGCCGGGCTTGATGTTTGCGGCGTCGAAGGTTTTGACCGCGGCGAATCGCGTCCGGTCTCCAAGCGCGAGCCTCATATGCGCACCCTCACGAGTCAACACCGTGAAATCACGGCCGTTAACCGATTCGATCTGACCTCGAACATGCGTTGAAGCCAAGAACTGTTTGATTTGCCGGGCAATATCGACATGGTCTTCCTCCAGTGCGAAGTGACCCGTGTCGTAGTAGTGGACCGATGCATCGGGCACCTCCTGTTTGACGGCTTCGGCGCCCCCCGGCAGGAAGATCGGATCGTTCTTGCCCCACACCACGAGTGTCCGCGGCTGATGCGTGCGCAGATAGGCCTGCCACACTGGAAACGATGCAACGTTGCTCGGAATGTTGAGCTGCAGGTCGGTCATGATCCGGCGGCTATCGGGGTTCGCCAGGGCGACCGCGTCATTGGTCCAGGCATCGGGATTGAGCGCCGTGGGATTGCGCGCGCCATGCTGATAGAGCAACAGCGCAGTCGCGAGCGATACATGGCTCTGTGCCAACGCGCGTTTCTCCGGCGTAATCTCGCCAGTGATCGCTTCGTCACGCTTGCGCCGGGCGGGATCGACGCCCGCAACGGAAACAATGGCATTCTGAAAAATGAGCCCGGAGATCCAGTCCGGATGATGTACGGCCATGCGCATCCCCACTGGACCGCCGAAGTCGGTCATATAGACGACGAGATGCGGATCGCCGAGACCCACCACAAATTTTTCGATCACGGCCGTCACGTTGTCGAACGTCGGCGTGAACCTGTCGGCCGGTGGCGCATCGCTATATCCCATGCCCGGGTAGTCTGGCGCCACCACGTGGAAATTGTCGGACAGCAGCGGAATCAAGTCCCGGAATTCGTGAGACGAAGAGGGAAAACCGTGCAGCAAAAGCAGCGTTGGCTTCGACTTCTCCCCTGCTTCCCTGTAGAAAATCTTGATACCGTCAATGGTGGCGTAATGGTATGAGACATCAGCTGCCTGCGTACCGGCGCACGCAACAGTGAATACTGACGCTGCAAGCGTGCATACGGCACGTCGCATGAGTCTATGGAGCGGCGACATGAAGCGTTCCTTTACGGTGATCGGTAGTGGGGTCGCGGGCCGGTTCAGACTGGAGATGCGTCACCGCCAGTTAGAGAAAAACACTTCTCCTGAACCGAAAATTCCCATCATTCAACATTTAAATGGGTGATCCTGAGAAGTTCACCGCGCGAATCTCCGGCTGCCGTGTCAAAGATCGCGGTGACGATGACGGATCTTCCGTCGGGCGAGAGCGCGAGGTTGCTGTGGTGTGCTCCCGGCAGGGCAATATTTCTAATGAGATTGCGCTGTGGGGACAGGACGGTGATTCCACCGCCTCTGTACAACGCTACAAACACGTTGCCGTGGCGGTCAGTGCGCAGGCCGTCCGGAGTGAAGTCTTGCTGCTGCGGGCTGCCATGAACGTCTGCCAACCTGACGAATTCTTTCGGATCCCGCAGTCCCGCATCGGCATCGATTGTGTAAGTCAACAGCCTGTTCGCGGCGCTCTCCGCGAGATACAAACGTTTGCCGACGGTCGATAAAGCCAGGCCGTTTGCATAGCGAATGTTTGAAGCGACTTCCCGTACACGTCGATCAGCGCCGCGGTAATACACCTTGCCGGGTGTGGTGCCGGATCCCGACGCCGTGAAATACACACCGCCTTTCTGGTCCGCAGTGAGGTCGTTGGGGCACAGAAACGGCATGCCCTTATCGTCGTGCGTTGCCTGTTAATTCACGGCGCACGCGCAATGATCCAGATGGCCCACCGACGGACTGATGCGCTAAGTCTGTGGGTCATGCGCATAGCAGGCAGCCGGCATCCGAACATTGCAGCCGTAGCGCTAGCAAACAAGACGGCTAGAATCGCCTGGGCGATGATCACACGGGAAACCGATTATCAGCCGGAACTTGCTGCACATTGAAACTCTAGTAACCAGCAGTACCTTCATCCACGATTGCAAAACAAGCCGCACGATGGCCAACAGGTCGAACCGGCGCTGATCAAACCCGTGACTGACCGAGGCCTTGAGCCCGTAGGAACGATTGGGAGTCAGCGCGCGAATAGCCCATCAGGGTCCGTTGCCTCGCAGAGGCACAGTTGTATGAGACCGGATATACGTGAGCAATCGACACCGAGGCTTGACACGCGACGTGTTTGCAAACGAGGAGGAGTCCATATACGGTCGGTCGACGTCACCGCGGAGATCGTTGACAATGCCGTGTCGGTGTGTCGAAAGCCGGGAGCAAACATAAGGAAAAGTGCAAGCCCGCAGAAATCGTGCTCAAATACCCAGTGTTTATGATCGTTCAGCGAAAACGCAAGTTGATTCTCCGACGCAGTTATGTCGAAGGCTGATGCTGCCGATTGGGTTTTGCGGTATCGGTGACGGTATCGTCGATACACACGCTGGCAGCAACCCCGTTCCCGCAAGGGTACAGCCACTGGATTGACAATCGAGTGGGAGCAGAATTTTCGTCGGGAAACATTATTTGCTAGTTGATTGACTATTAAAGCCCTGTTTTTTACAGGACTTTATATTTTGGATTGTCGCTCGGTAGTTCTCGCAATTCTGAGAATATGGGAGGAACTCGTGGCATTTCGGTTTGGTGCAACTGCACTTGGCGACGGATAATAGCGGCTACATCATTTTGAGCGCTATTTTTAGGATTCCCCCATGGAAATTAAAGTCAACTTTCTCGATAAGCTACGTCTTGAAGCCAGGTTCGATGACTTCACAGTAGTGGCCGACCAGCCTATCCGTTATAAGGGCGATGGCTCGGCGCCTGGTCCCTTCGATTATTTTCTGGCCTCATCGGCCTTGTGTGCAGCTTACTTTGTGAAGTTGTACTGCGTAACTCGCAATATTCCTACCGAAAATATCCGTCTGTCGCAGAATAATATTGTTGATCCGGAAAACCGGTACCAACAGATTTTCAAGATTCAGGTTGAGTTGCCGTCGGATATCCTGGAAGCAGACCGCCGAGGTATTTTGCGCTCTATTGAGCGTTGTACGGTGAAAAAAGTGGTGCAAGCCGGACCCGAGTTTGTAATTGAAGAGGTAGATAACCTCGATGCCGATGCTCAATCGTTGCTGACGTTGAAGCCGGCTTCTGACGCCAGCACCTATATTGCGGGCAAGGATCTACCGTTGGAGCAAACCATCGCCAATATGTCGGACAGTTTGGCGGGCTTGGGCATGAAGATTGAAATCGCTTCGTGGCGCAATATCGTTCCCAATGTGTGGTCGTTGCATATCCGCGATGCGCACTCGCCGATGTGTTTTACCAATGGCAAGGGAGCAACCAAAGAAAGCGCCTTGGCGTCGGCGTTGGGGGAGTTTATCGAGCGCCTGAATTGCAACCATTTCTATGGCGGCGCATTTTGGGGCGAAGACATCGCCAATGCGGCGTTTGTACATTACCCGAACGAGCGCTGGTTCAAGCCTGGCCCTGAGGATGCGCTGCCGGCTGAAATTCTGGACGCGTACTGCCTGCAAATTTATAATCCCGATGGCGAGTTGTATGGCTCGCATCTGTACGACACCAACTCCGGCAATGTGCAGCGCGGTATCTGTTCGCTGCCGTTTGTGCGGCAGTCGGACGGCGAAGTGGTGTATTTTCCGTCCAACCTGATCGAAAACCTATTCGTCAGCAATGGCATGAGTGCCGGTAATACGCTGGCCGAAACGCAGGTGCAATGTCTGTCCGAAATTTTCGAACGGGCGGTAAAGCGTGAAATTCTGGAAGGTGAAATCGCATTGCCTGATGTGCCGCACGAAGTGCTGGCGAAATACCCTGGCATTCTGGCTGGGATTCAGGGGTTGGAAGAGCAGGGCTTCCCGGTGCTGGTAAAGGATGCGTCGCTGGGTGGGACCTACCCGGTGATGTGCGTCACATTGATGAACCCGCGGACAGGCGGTGTCTTTGCCTCGTTCGGCGCGCACCCAAGCTTCGAGGTGGCGCTGGAACGGAGTCTTACGGAATTGCTACAGGGGCGCAGTTTTGAAGGCCTGAACGATTTACCTCAGCCCACCTTTATCAGTAACGCCGTGACTGAATCAAATAACTTTGTTGAGCACTTCATTGATTCCAGCGGTGTAGTGTCGTGGCGCTTTTTCAGCGCCAGAGCGAATTTCGAGTTTGTTGAGTGGGATTTTTCTGGTCAGGGTGAAAACTCCAATGCCGAGGAAGCCTCAACGTTGTTCGGAATTCTCGAAGACATGGGCAAAGAGGTGTACATGGCGGTGTATGACCAACTGGGCGCCGTAGCCTGCCGGATTTTAGTGCCCGGTTATTCAGAAGTTTACCCGGTAGAGGATTTGATCTGGGATAACACAAACAAGGCGCTGTTGTTCCGCGCCGATATTTTGAACTTGCATCACCTGGACGATGCGGGCCTGGCAGCAATGCTTGGGCGGTTGGATAACAGTGAACTAGATGAGTACTCCGATGTTGCCACTCTGATCGGCATCGAATTTGACGAGAATACGGACTGGGGGCAGCTAACAGTTCTCGAGTTGAAGCTGCTGATTCATCTCGCCCTGCAGCAATTTGAGGCGGCGCAAGAGCTGGTGGGAGCCTTCCTGCAGTACAACGACAACACGGTCGAGCGCGGATTGTTTTACCAGGCCTTGAATGTGGTGCTGGAGGTGATGCTCGGTGACGACCTGGAACTGGACGACTACATGGTCAACTTCCGTCGGATGTTTGGCAACACCCGGATGGACGCGGTAATGGGGTCAGTAGACGGCAGCGTGCGGTTCTATGGTTTAACGCCAACGAGTATGAAACTGGAGGGTCTGGATAGGCACGACCGCTTGATCGACAGTTACAAAAAATTGCATAAGGCACGGGCCAATGTGGCGGCTGCAGCGCGTTAGGGTTTCGAGTCATGGCTGGATGCGATGATGCCATTCATCCTCCAGCACAAACGCATGTTGGATACCCGAGCGACCATCTGTGCCGGCGTGCATCAGTGTTGATGCCGCCAGCGTTGATGAACGGAATTTATGGCGCATGTGATGGGGTAGAGGAGCTACTGTGCCTGACAAATCCTTTTTAAATCCAGGCAGCTGAAAGCGTATTTGATAGTCGAGTGGGAATGGCCGAGTTGCAAGCGACTGTCGCGTGAGAAAGGCGTCTTGAGCGGGATTGGTATTGCCTTCGCCGCGAAAAGACTGCAGGGCGCTAGTCGGCGATTCACAAGCCCAATAGGCAAGGATCGGCCAGGTGCGGCCGTCCAATGAGCGTAATTGGCCCGTCCTGAACAATTCGTTTTGCCGACCACCGGCGTTACGGCGATGGGAGCGGAGCAATGCGGCGGTTAAGCAAGGCAGCCAGAATAAAGACGCAAAGAAGCCGTAGCTTCCTCAGGATCATCCGAATTAGTAAGGACTTTCCCGATCTCGTGGCATAGCGATATACGAGGATGGTTGTTGCTGTTCAACCCATCTGAGAAGGGGAAAATCATGGACAAGATTACTCGTATCGGTGTGGATCTGGCCAAAAACATCATCCAGGTACACGGCGTGGACAGCATGAAGCGCGTGGTGGTCAGGAAAGCAATCTCGCGGCAGAAGTTTCCCGAATGGTTTGCCAACCTCGAGCCGTGCCTGGTCGCAATGGAAGCGTGCAGCGCAGCCCACTACTGGGGGCGCAAGCTGCAGGCGCTCGGCCACAAAGTCCGCCTGATCGCGCCTGATCGCGCCGCAGTTGGCCGCGCCGTATCGCAAAGGCGGCAAGCACGTGAAGAACGACAGGCTGGATGCCGAGGCCATCTGCGAGGCCGCGGGCCGGCCGCATATGCGCTTCGTGGCCGTCAAAACGCCGGACCAGCAAAACGTGCTGGTGCTGCACCGGATGCGGGACGGTTTCGTTGAGGAGCGTACCGCGCTCGTCAACCGGCTGCGCGGTGAACTGGTCGAGTTCGGCGTGTTCCTGCCGCAAGGCATCGACGCATTTCGCGCCCACTTCCTCCAGTGCCTCGACGGCGAAACGCGCAGCGCGTGCAACTCGGCTGCTGAGCCGAAATTGAAATAGGTCAGTGTCGAAAAATTTTCAAGTGCGCTGGCCATCGAGCGCGAGGCGGTCAACATGGATCGATTCGAGGGTTCTCACACGCAGATGTGCGTGGTCCGGTTGCCGCTCTACACGGTGACGCTCTCGACCGTTGCGCGCGTCAGCACACCCTTACTCGCGATCCTGCACTGGCACGGCCAGCGTCGTGCGACGCCTCTGCACCTGCGTTATCGTCAGAGTACACTGCATGGACCTGCTGCTTCAGACTTAGTACCTCATCGCGTGCATGTCAGACCTTGGCTCAGAAGCGCGAAATAGTTCGAGCTCTGTTATCAATAGCTGCATACGCAGCTATTCGCAAAGAACCCGCGCCAACGCGAAAGACCGTAGCATATGCGTTACGCGATCATCAAATGAACTGTGCACGCCGCATGTGCGGTACATGCACGCGCGCGGTGCATTCGCGGCGCAGCGACGGCCGCCCGGGAGCCAAATCATGGAAAGAAAGAAAAGCTGGCTGCGCAGGGATCTCGATGCGTTGCGTCTGCAGTGGGACATGCTCAGCTTTTATGAACGCTTCGAGCGGCTTGTTGCGCATGTGCTGAGCGTCGTGATTTCCATCATCATCCTCGTGTCGCTCTGGCAGTTGATTCGCGCGGTGATTTCATTGCTGGTTTCGGACGCGCTGAACCCGCTGGATCACGCGGTGTTTCAGACCATCTTCGGCATGGTCATGACGCTGCTGATCGCGATGGAGTTCAAACATTCGATTACGCGCGTGATGGCGCGGCGCGATCACATCGTGCAGGTCAAAACGGTGCTTCTCATTGCGCTGCTCGCTATAGCCCGCAAATTCATCATTCTTGATCCGGCCAGTGCGCCCGCCCGGATCGCGGCGCTTGCGTTTGCGCTGGTGGCGCTGGGGAGTGTCTACTGGCTGATGCGGCAGCGTGATGACCCGGTCGACGCGACGGATGCCGCGCAAGCGGAGCGCGATCGCGTGGCGCACGCGCAGCGACAGCAAGGGGTACGGCCCGGCGAAGGCGGGCAGCGCGGCGATTGACCCGACTTGCCACACTCGTCACGTGATGGCGGCGTAAGCGTCACTCTCGCGGACGTCGTCGATGGTCACGCGAAGTCCGGCCTCCTGCGGTTGCACCCGGGATCCGGGCGTTTCGAGCGTGAGCCCCTTGTCGCGGATCGGCGTAAAGGCGCCGGGGATGCAGGATCCTGCGGGAGCGCTGAGGCCCTACGAACCGATCGGCATCCATGTGAAGAGTGGCATTTCGAGACGTCCACTTGAGGAACGGGGGAATGGAATGAGCGCCTCCCACCCGTGAGCGGCGTTCATAACGTTCCGGATCGAAGTCGCCCTGAATGAACACCGGCGCATCGTTCTGAAACTTACCGAGCGCAGCAGGATACATAGCATCGTGTCTTGCGTCGGGAGCGGCGTTTTGCAGATGGGGGCCAACATCGATATGGCGGGAGTTCCGTTGCAACAGGTATTGACGAACGTGATTGTTACGGAACGGCTCAAGCCGTTTGTGTCGGCTAAGGAGGGCTCAAACAAAAACTCAGCGATGCGCGGCCCCTGGCCGCGCGTTTTTTTTGGCAGACCGTCCTCATAGCGGGTGGTGCGGCTATGGCAGGCCCGCACTTTGGCGATCCCTTGCAAGGTGACGTCCGAAGCTAACACGATTAAATCGAACATCCCCTGCGTAGCCAGACCCCGTGTATGACGGAGAGCACTGACGGTGCGATGACCGGCCGTGTTCGGCAAAATTCGCCTCAAGTTGATGAGGTGGTATCTTCGAACAAGGTGCCTCCGCCCGCCCAATTGGACGGCGCGACGTCTTCGAAAATCACATAAATATACTTCGCGTCGGTACCGGTGTTTTTCACAATGCTTTCCGTGATCTCGGCGGCGACCGCCTGCTTCGCAGCGGTGTCTTTACCTTCAAACCAGCTTACTCGAACGACTGGCATTTGCAAATCCTCGTTAAAGTTGTCAGCGATAGTGCAATGCGTGAGCCAGCGTCGCCCCGTCTGCATTGACCTGAAGGAGTCTATCGCCGCTGAAAATGGGATAAACAGCCTCCAATTATGTGCGGAATAGAGAGTCTGTCCGCAATGCGCACGTTGGCTTCACGCGGTCGTCGCACGCCCTTCGATGTTATTGATCCTCCGCACGAGTTGAACTGGCAATAGCAGTGCCCTCTGCGAGCAGAGCAGAAATCTCGTGGGCCGAATATCCTATCTCCTCGAGCACGGCGCGCGTATCCCACCCGCGAGGCTGTGCAAATGAGGGGAGCGTAGGGTAAGCATCGTCGAAGCTGATGGTCGAACGGATTGCAACCGTCTTGCCTTCGGTGGGGTGCTCATCGGCCTGCAAAAGTCCGACCGCTTGTAGATGCGGATCATGAGGCAAGGTTTCGAGCGTGTGACATGGCTTGACGGCGATGTCAGCCTCCTGAAGTATGTCGAGCCATTCAGCCGTTGTCTTGTCGGTAAGCGGCGCGCCCCGGATTTCAAACCACTCCCTGACGTTCTGGGCTCGAGCGCCAACGGTCGCGAAGCGCTGGTCGTCGATCAGTTCCGCACGACCCACTGCCTTGAGGAACGCACGCACCTGCGGGTCGGTATTGACCGTAAATGCGATCCAACCGTCTGCCGTCTTCACGGGTTTGTTGTGAGGGCTTAGTAAACGAAGATCGCCCGGCGGCCCGACGGGCGGATCAAAACTTTGTTGTGCCAAATGTTCCTGCAGAACGAATGCGGACATGGTTTCGAACATCGGTACTTCTATGGAAGAGCCACTTCCTGTTGCCTTTCTCTGTATGACCGCAGCCAGAATGGACCCAGCAGCAATCTCGCCGACGACGTGATCGCAGATGAGCATGGGAACATAGGATGGTGCACCATCGCGTGCAAGCGTTAGTCCGGTCATGCCAGTGGCGGCCTGCACGACACTATCGTAGGTAGGATGGCCTGCATAAGGCCCATCAGTGCCATAGCCGGTTATGAGGCAGTAAATCTTGTCGGGATGATCCGCACGGATACTTTGCGCGTCGAGCCTGAGACGCACGAGCGCCTGCGGGCGCATATTGGCAACCACTACATCCGCGGAGGCAACCAGTTTTTTGACTAGGTCCTTGCTGCCCGGCTTCTTCAGGTCACAGCATAGATTCCGCTTGCCACGGTTCAGATGCAGGTATGCACCCGAGTGCTGACCAGTCGGAGACAATCCGCCCAAGCCGCGCATCAGATCGCCGTCGGGGCTCTCCAGTTTGATGATCTCGGCGCCGTATTGCGCGAGCCTTGCCGTGCATACCGGACCGACCACGACACTAGTCAGGTCCAGGATGCGAATTCCCTTCAGAGGTTCAAAGGTCATTTATTTCAGCCTCCATTACAGCAGCGAGTTTTCCGCAATCGTCGTATGCCTTCAGGCTCCGCTCGGTACCGCTGCCATCGGCCGCGATCGTTACGGGCCGTCCGCAGAAAAGCGGCGCAAGGTTTTTCATAGTGAATCTGCTCAGATTCAG
>NZ_JARESV010000083.1:0-19783 GCF_046026985.1 Paraburkholderia sp. RL18-101-BIB-B | reverse complement strand
CATGGCGCGCCGGTAAAACGTTAGCCGGCGGCTCAACTTTGGGCTGAAGACTTCGAACCGGTGCGCGCCCCGGGGACGGGTCGCACCGCTCGAAGCAGTCGAATGAAGGGAATGTTCCATAAGATAAATACCTCATGGACGGGCTTCGAATTCTAGAACGTGAATTGATAATCATCTGAAAGGCCTCCTGCCCGCCCCAGAGAAAGGGGTGGCCAGGGTCTAGAGTTGAGATGCAACGCTCAACCAACCCTTCAGGAGGCTGAAATGAAGTATAGCGGCATCGATCTGCACTCGAATAACGCCGTGGTCGCGGTGATCGACGACGACGATCGGGTGCTGTACTGCAAGCGGCTGACCAACGACCTTGCATTGATCGTGACAGCGCTAATGCCCTGGCGTGACGAACTGCAGGGAGTCGTGGTGGAATCGACATTCAACTGGTACTGGCTCGTCGACGGACTGATGGCCGCTGGTTTTGCCGTACATCTGGCCAATACCGCAGCGATCAAGCAGTACGAGGGCCTGAAGTACTCCGGTGACGAACGCGACGCCGTATTCCTTGCCCACATTTTCCGGCTTGGACTACTGCCCGAAGGCTACATCTATCCGCCGCGCGAACGTGCGTTGCGCGACTTGGCGCGCAAGCGCATGCAGCTTGTACAGCAACGCACCCTGCACGTCCTGAGTATCGAAAGCCTGCTGGCCAGGCAGTTGAACCTGCGCATCAATGGTGAACACGTACAGCGTCTCGACGACGCAGCGGTGCGAGCACTCGCGCTGCCGCCGCACGTCGAACGCGCGTTGATGGCGAACCTAGCGGTCTTGCGCACGCTACGCACGGCAATCGCCTCCCTCGAAACCATTCTTCATCAGGAAGTGAAATTGCGCTCGGAGTTCCGCATTCTGAAGACCACGCCAGGCATCGGCGACGTGCTTGCCGCAACGATCATGCTCGAGACAGAGAGCATCACGCGATTTCCCGGCGTCGGTCACTTCAGCTCCTACTGCCGGTGCGTCGAGAGCAAGCGGATCTCCAACGGCAAGAAAAAAGGCGAAGGCAATACCAGGAACGGCAACAAGTATCTCGCCTGGGCGTTCATCGAGGCCGCAGCGATCTCGCTGCGAACCTGCCCGCAAGCGCGACGCTTTTATGAACGCAAGAAGGCGAAGCGCCTGCCGGTGGTCGCGATGAAGGCACTCGCGCACAAGCTGGCGCGCGCTGCCTACTACATGATGCGCGACGGTAAGCCCTTCGAGGTTCAACGATGCTTTAGCTAAGTTTCGCGGGGGGCCGCGAGCCCGGTAATTGTGTTGGTTTGAACCCAGTGGATTGATTGGGCGCAGCCCCCGGCCATCCCGATGCAGCGAACACTGAGACGCCTAGACCATGAGCCGACAACAGTCTGGTGCCCGCAAAAGGGTAACCCTGGAATTGTCATGTACTCCTGGACATTGGCCTGGCACCGACGGTTTTCTGGAGCTCGATATGAGCCAGGGGCAAACGCCAGCTCAGTTGCGCCTGCCTTGATCCCGATGGGTGACTGGTGCGGATCAGTTCCGCAACCACACAGACGAGAAACCGGACGCGTCATCATGTTTCGCGGCGCGGTGTGGCCGAGACCGGATTGCAACCACGCAAAAACAATGCGTGAGGGAGATAATTTACCCGTTTACCTTGGCCTTTGAATGGGTGACAGAATTACCTCGATCGACGGTGGGCATCCCATTCTCCATCAATTTCATAAAAGTCCATTCCAGGGTAATCCCTTATTCTTTGCCGCCCACTCCTCTAGACTGGAATCACTGCGCAAACGGGCGTTTGCACAAAAATACAGTCTGCAGGTCCACCATGAAATCGCTTATCCAAGCAGTTGCTGTCGCCGCTGTACTTACTGTCCCCGCCGTGTCGTACGCTCAGTCGAACGCGCCTCTTACCCGTGCCGAAGTTCGCGCGCAGCTGGTTCGGTTTGAAAAAGCTGGCCCGGCTGATACCAACACGAGCTACCCGGTTCAAACCCAGGCAGCCGAATCAAACGTGGCTGCCCAAAATGGCGCATCGACTGGCTATGGTGGTGTAGCCAACGGTTCCTCCGCATCGGGTGCCAGGCATTCGGTCTCAGCCGCCGACTGGCGCTCGATGTACGGCAATCCCTAAGCCAATCAACAGAAAGCAACTCTTCAGGCGCGCGGTGTATCCGCGCGTTTTGTCGTTTCAAAATTAAACTTGTCCATTGGGTATGGCGGTACTCAGTTGTGTACCGCAACTGTTGTCCGTTGCGCGCAGCCGGCGCGAATGAGGCCGTGAGGTGCCTGTAGGCCCACTTCAAGTCAAGAGGTCCGCGATCATAACGTCGCCTTGAATACCCCGTCGTGCGTCTGGAAAAATGCAGTGCGCGAGAGGACTGCCGCGCATCGAGATGAAATAGGCCGGTTGGACGTAGCGCAGAGCGACCTTACATCCTGCGGGTGGCCGGCATGTACGCGTCAAAGGACGGCGATCTCACGAGGCATGACGAGTTCCTTCACACGCATTGCTGGTTCCGCCGGCCAGCGCCGCCAGCGGCGATTGAGGATCCAGCAGCGCGCTTCGAATGAAATGCAGATCACTCAGGACGCGTTGCAACAGGTGACGCGCCTCACGCGGCGGCGTGAATGTCACCAGCGTCTGCTGGACCGCGGCGATCGCATCGGCGGTCGCCGACAGCGCGGCAGCCAGCCGGTCCGGATTCGGCTGGCCGAAAAGCGCTGCGACGGCGTCGCGCATCGTGCGGATCGGTGCACGCCACGGCATCGTCTCCGCATAGCGCGCTTCGGTCCGCAACGTTGCAAGCTTGCTGCGCAGATCGATCATCGCGTTGCCCACTTCGAGCACGGCGAACAGCCAGCGCAACGTGTCGCGCTTGACCTCAGTCTCGTTTTCGGCAAGCGCGCTGATCTGGAACATCAGATCGCGCGTGCCGCTCTCGAAGCGCGAACGCAGTCGCGTCAGACGCGCATGACAGGCGGCCACGACCTGGCGGCGCAGGTCGACAAGCAGGCGGTTGCGCAGCCACGGCGTCGACGGCGGCAGCAGCACGGCAAACGCGATCGACGACACCAGCAGCGCCAGCACCAGCGCCAGCGCGTTGTTCATGAAGCTCATCGGGTCATAGTGGATCAGGTTGTCCGGGCCGGCGAGGAAGCAGAAGTAGATGCAGTACCCGATGCCCCAGCCGGCGATTGATGGCTTCGTCGTCATGTAGACGCCGATCAACAGGAACGGGGTGAGTGCCGCGCACAGCAGCGGAAAACCGTCGATGTGCGGGTAAATGACAAACATCGCGACTAGTCCCGCCAGCGACGAGAGCAGTGTCCCGCCGGCCATCTGGAGTGCGAAGCGCGTGGGGTACGGCGAGGACGAAACCAACGCACAGTAGGTCGCCGCCGTTAGCAAAAGCATCGAGCCGCTCGGCCACGCGGTCGCGATCCAGAACGCGCCCAGCACAATGATCACGAGCGCGGCCCGCACACCGGCGACGCCCGCGGCAATCGCGTTCGTTTTCGCCTCATAGCGTTCGACCGAGCGTTCGCGTTCGTGCGTATCGACAGCAAGCGATGCATAGGTCGCCGTGTACGCGTGCAGGTCGTCGACGAATCGGTAAAGCAGTTCGGCCGCGGTATCGAAGTCGAGCCACCGCACGTCGGGACGCACCTCGAGTGCGGCGCGCGTCGCGCGCACGCGCCTCGGTAATGCGGCCTTGAAGGCTTCGAGCCGGGCGGCCGCGTGTGCTGCATCGGCGGCGCTCAGCACCGGTTCGCCCGACCTGCTGAGCAGCGGCGCGATTTCCTTGAAATACGGCTCGAGGGCTTCGATCGTCACCGACGAGCCCGCGTCGTGCAGCCGGTTGATTAGTTGATGCAGCGCGTGAAAGCGCGTCGACGCGGTCATGAACTCGCTGTTCAGACGCGACAGCCGGCCACGCCTCATCCTCGCGTCGGGGCTGTCGAACACGGCGACACTACGGATGGCCTCGAAACCAACGATGTCGTCGACAAAACGCGCGTTGACCGCTTCGATATGTGCGCGATCGGGCCGTCCCGACAGCGACGCCGACACGAATTCGACGAACGTACAAAAGCGTTCACGCACCGTGGTGCGCATCTTTTCGCCAGCGTACTGCGGGAACACCAGCGCGCTGACCGTACCCGCGCTGATGATGCCGACCATCACGACGGTCACCCGCGTGAGCGCGGCCAGAAACGCATCCTGCGGATGTAGTGCTGCGGGGAAGCCAATCACCGCGGCCGTATAGCCCGCCAGCACGAAGCCGTACGAGCGGAAGTTGCGATAGCGTGCGGCGCCCGCAGTACAGAAGCCGATCCAGATTGCGGTCGAGACGATGAAAAGCTCGGGCTGCTGTGCGAATAGCCCGAGCAACGCCAGCATCACAACCAGACCGACCAGCGTGCCAACGATCCGATAGAAGCTCTTCGCGAAGACCATCCCGCTTTGCGGCTGCATCACGATAAACACGGTGGTCATCGCGCTGCCCGGCTGTGGCAATTCAAGCCTCATCGCGATACCGAGCGCGAGCAGCGCGGCTGCGAGTGCCTTGAACAGATAGATCCACGTGCGGCCGTCGGTTCGTGTCCAGTCGACGGCAGCCGCGTAGAACGCCGCAAGCGGCGGCGTCGGATCCGGAGGGGAAGAAGGCGCGATAGACATGGTCGATCCTGTCTTTACTGAGCTGCCGCTGCGCGAGCAGGTGTGCTCGCAGCGGTGTGGTTGACTGCAGACGCTGCGAATACGGTCAATTGCTGTCTACGCGACTCGCTGGACGAGGATCGCCAAGGACGCCATCGAATGCAGGACACTCCCTCAATCGGCGCGGTACCGGACGGCCCCGCTCGACACGAACGCGTTTTTTCGAACTGAGCTTGAGGCCGGCCTTGAGAGAGTACCTGCCGTCCATATCTTTCATCGTCGGTCAGCCAGCAAGCAATGCCTGGTCGCTTGCAATGACTTCCGGTAGATGGACGCGCAGAAACTCGACCCACGTCCGTGTCTTCGCATCGGTGAACTTTCGCGAGGGATAACGGCCGTTATCCGACCAGTTTTTCAGTGTGGTTAGACAAACATGCAGCCGTGCAGGCAATTGCGTTGCTCGCCGAACTCGCGAGGCTATACTTTTCCCAGCCCGGCCATAGAATCAAAGTGATGACGATTCCAAGGGCTGCACCGGCTGTGCTATTCACATTACGCCATATCGCTAGTTCCCAGGGTGAGCCCGTCGGCAGTCCAAGCTGCGCAACCAGAATGAAGTGAGGCATAAGAAACAGAATATATGAAACATAACCGCCCGCTCGCGCGGCCAGCGAGCCGGCTGGCAAGGGAAGTATCGTCAGTGCGAGCAGCAATGGGCTGTGAAACGCAAAGCCCAATACCGAAGGCAGCGTCGCACCTAGAATCGTACCTCCGACGCGCAACATTGAGACCTCCAACGTCTGGGCGAAGTTTGGTTGCACGACAAACAGACTTGTCAGCACCAGCCAGTATCCCTGTTTGATTGGCAGGTGCGTCGAGATCGCGATGGCGATCATTGTCCCCAGAGCCAACCGAGCCGAATAGCGGCCAAAATGGCTGCCAGCGATTGCCTCATTCCAGAGATCACGCAAGAACTGCCGCAATCCTCGGTGTTTGTGGGCCGGGCCAATCCGCTGGCCACCCGCGCGTCTCGACATGATTGCGCCTTTCGGGCCGGCAATCAAACCTTTCGGTTGAACGATGAGCGCAAAGCCGATCATGACGAATTCCTGGCTCGCGGCGTCAGTAACCATCGTCTTGAGAAGCCTTCGACAGAGCCGAATCTCGCAGTCCAGATAATAACGCTGAGGTGTAGTCGTAGCCGGAGAAGTTCTTGACGAAGAGCGCTTCGGTGGCGGTGGCGTCTTTCTCGCAACCGCTATTGCCCATCGGCTGTCCGCAGCATGTCTGCTCAAGCGGAAAGTCGACATCACAACCCAAACGCTCGAGAAGCTCGAGTGTTGCGATGCCGACGTGCGGAAAAAAGGCGTCGATGAAACATGGAACAAACAAGGCAACTTTCATGATGTCTCCGGTGACTACCAATGACTTCAATTGAACGAACCTGTCGAATCGCGATACCTCATGGCAAGCTCGTCACGCAATTGAAATTCCCGATCTTCGCTTGCCGGCGGATTGCAGACCGCGTGCATTGCGTTACAACCGGAATCCAGCCGATTGGCCCGTATATGTAACTGACCACTCGGGCCAACCTACAACCTGAAGCACGCACCGTAGATATGGTGGGTGGCGATGGCGTTCATCAGTAATGACCCGAAGTCAGGTCGACCTTGCCTTTGAACACGTTGTAGCTGTAGATCGTGTAGATCAACATCAACGGGTAGACGAACAGGCCCGCGCCCCAGAACATGAAGGCAAGGCTTGCATGCGGACCTGCTGCCTGAGCAACCGTTAGCGAGAACGGGATCATGTATGGCCAGAACGAGATGGCCAGCATCGCGTACGCGCAGATGAACAGCAGCACGATCATCAGAAACGGCTGGTTGTCGCGACGCCGCCTGACGCCGGTCAGGGTGCCGGCGATTGCGCCGAGTGCGACCAACGGCACAAGAAAGAGATAGGGACGATCCAGCCAACGGTGCATGATCGCGAGGTTTTCGTGAAGTGCATGAACGAACAGCAAGATCAACAAAACGAGCACCACCAGAAGCAACGGCGCAATTGCACGATACGCAGCGTCACGCGCATCTGCCTCGCATTTCTTGACGACCCAGCTCGCACCGAGCAGAGCGTAGCCGGCACATAACGCCACACCGCACAGCGCCGAGAAACTGCTGCACCACGTCATGACGTCGCCCGTAAAGCGGCCGTTGACGACCGGCAGGCCCTTGGCCAGCGTGCCGACCATTGCGCCCTGCATGAAGGCGGCAATGACCGAACCCACCACGAAACCAACATTCCAGATTGTCCGCGTACGGCGAGCCCTGCCACGGAACTCGAAGGCGACCCCGCGAAAGATCAGGCCCGCGAGCATCAGGATCACGGGCACATAGAACGCGGAGACCATTAGCGCGTAAGCCTGCGAAAATGCGCCCCACAACACCACACCGGCGACGATCAGCCAGGTCTCGTTGCCGTCCCACAGCGGCGACACGGCGGCCAGCATATGACGCCGGCGTGTTTCGTCCCGGGTCAGGCCGAACAGGATGCCTACGCCGAGGTCGAAACCGTCGAGCAACACGTACAGCAACATGCTGAGAGCGAGTATCAGCGACCAGTAGAGGACCATTTCCATTTCCCCCGGATCATTTGACCGTTGACGGCAGTTCCGCCGCCGCCGCAAGCGGACGGTTCGGCAAGGCGACAGGCGGCGTATGCAGCAGATCCTCGGCAGGTCCGCCTTTGAGCAACTTATAGATGTAGTAGGTACCGAAGGCGAAGATGAAGATGTAAGTCGCACAAAAGACGATTAGCGAACCCGCCGCCGCACGTGGGCTCAGGAACGGCGTGAGGGCGTCCGCGGTGCGCAGCAACCCGTAGACGGTCCAGGGCTGCCGCCCCACTTCGGCGGTGAACCAGCCCGTGAGAGTCGCGATGAACGGCAGCGGAAAGCACAGGAATACCGTCCACAACAACGCGCGCCGCCGTGGCAAACGCTCCTTGAACGACAGCAAGGTCCCGCCCCAAGCGACCAGCAGCATGAGAAGACCGCACCCCACCATGACCCGGAAGGCAAAGAATGGAATGGCAATCGGCGGCCGCTCGCCGCGCGGAAAATCCGTGAGACCGACCTCTTTCGAATCGAGCGTCATCGATGCAATCAGGCTTCCGAGCACCGGACCTGAGATCGCGTAGTCGTTCTTTTCGTGCGCTGCATCAGGCCATGCAAGCAGCACTTCGGATGCAGGTTGTTCGTCGTGCCAACGCGCCTCGATCGCTGCAAACTTGATGGGCTGGTAACGGTGCACATAATCGCCGACCAGATGTCCGAACAGCAGTTGAACCGGCACAAGGATCGCCGCGAGAAACAGGCCCATACGCAGCATGATCCGCGCTTCGGCGGGACACATCCTGCGCAGCGTGTACCACGCACCTGTCGCGGCGACACAGAACGCGCCAGTGACATAAGCCGCGAGCAGCATATGAGGAAACCGCACCCATACAACCGGACTGAAGATGATCTTCGCCCAGTCGTCCGGCACGTAGATGCCGTTCTGGATCGTGTAGCCCACCGGATACTGCATCCAGCTGTTGTTCACCATAATCCAGAACGCCGAGAGTGTCGTGCCGAGCGCCACCATCGCGATGGAAAACAGATAGAAGCCCGGCCTCACCCTGTTCTTGCCGAACAGCAGGATGCCGAAAAACGACGCCTCCAGCATGAAGGCAGTAAAGGTCTCATAGGACAACAGTGGCCCCTGGATCGGCCCCGAAAGCCGCGAAAGTTCGCTCCAGTTCGTGCCGAACTCGAAAGCCAGTACGATCCCGGAGACCACGCCCATGCCGAATGCGATCCCGAAGATCTTCAGCCAGAAGTCGAATACCCGGCGGTATGCGGGCCGCCCGGTGATCAGATGCAGCGCTTCGAGTACCGTCAGCCATGCCGCCAGCCCGATCGTGAACGACGGGAAGATGATATGGAACGATACGGTGAAGGCGAACTGCAGGCGCGACAGCATGAGTGCGGTGATGTCCATCACGCCCCCTAGCGCCACAGGTTGGTCTGGGCGAGATCGATCACCTGGTCCGCCTGCCCGTTCAGGATCGCCTTGACCATATAGAGCGAGAACCCCTTGGCCATTTCGAGGTTGACCGCGGGCGGCATCGCCAGCTCCATCCGGTTGACCACTGCGTCGATCAGCACCGGACCGTTGTGGGCGAACGCCGCGGCAATGCCGGGTTCGACATCGTCGGGCTTTTCAAGGCGGATACCGCGGATTCCGACGGCTTCGGCCATGGCAGCGAAGTTCGGATTGTTCAGCTCGGTGCCGATCGGCACGAACGACGTGGACTTCTGTTCGAGTTCAATGAAGCCCAACGCACCGTTGTTGAAGACCACCACCTTCACCGGCAGACCCAGTTGAGCCAGGCTCAGGAAATCGCCCATCAGCATTGCGAAACCGCCGTCGCCCGACATGGAGATGACCTGGCGGCCGGGAAAAGCCGCCTGTGCGCCGATCGCCTGCGCCATGGCGTTCGCCATCGAGCCGTGCCAGAACGATCCCATCAGCCGGCGCTTGCCGTTCATCGCGAGGTAGCGCGCGCCCCACACCGTCGGCAGGCCAACGTCGCAGGTAAACACGGCGTCTTCCGTTGCATGGTCGCTGATTGCCCTGGCGACCTGCTGCGGATGGATCAGCGACTTCCTGGCACCGGCCTGCGCCAGCGCGTCGAGATCCCTGCGCGCCTTGTGATAATGCTGCTGAGCCTGGATGAGATGCGCGGAGTCGTTTTTCTCCTGCAGTTTCGGCATCAGTGCCCTGAGCGTCGCCTTCACGTCGCCGACGATGCCCAGATCGAGCGGCGCGCGGCGCCCAAGATGGCCGGGACGAATGTCGATCTGGACAATGCGCGTGCCGGTTTTGCGGGGATAGAACTGGCTATACGGAAAGTCCGTTCCCAGCATCAGCAGCAGATTGCAATCAAGCATCGCGTAGTAGCCCGACGAGAATCCGATCAGACCGGTCATGCCCACGTCGTACGGGTTGTCCCATTCGATGTGCTCCTTGCCGCGCAACGCATGCACGATCGGGGATTTCAGTTGCGCGGCCAGCGCCACTACCTCGTCATGCGCGCCCGCGCAACCCGAACCGCACAACAGGGTCACGCGGCCCTGCCCGTTGAGGATCGCGGCCAGCCGGTCGAGATCAGCTTCGGCCGGCGTGACGACCGCCTGCGGCGGCAACAGGCCTGCTGGCGAAGGCGGCGGTGCATCGACCGCCTGCTGCAACGCGACGTCGCCAGGGATCACGACGACTGACACGCCACGCTTGCCGGTCGCCTCGCGGATTGCGATTTCCAGCGTACGCGGCATCTGGCTGGCGCTCGAGATCAGTTCGCAGTAGTGGCTGCACTCTTTGAACAACGACTCCGGATGGGTTTCCTGGAAGTAGCCGCTGCCGATTTCCCGCGACGGGATATGCGCGGCGATCGCCAGCACCGGCACGCCAGAACGATGACAGTCGAACAGGCCGTTGATCAGATGAAGATTGCCCGGCCCGCAGCTGCCGGCACAGACAGTGAGCGAGCCCGTCAGGTGTGCTTCGGCTCCCGCGGCGAATGCAGCAACTTCCTCGTGTCGCACATGAATCCACTCGATGTCGCCGTGACGGCGGATCGCATCGGTCAAGCCGTTGAGGCTATCGCCGACGATGCCGTACACCCGCTTGACGCCTGCAGCTACCAGTACCTCGACAAACTGCTCCGATACGGTCATTGACATTGCAATTCTCCAATAAAGACCTTCAGTTTCAAATCGTTCGGCACGCCACGTAATGGCAGCCGCGGCTTCGCACCCTTGTGAAGCTTGCCCCGCGACCCGTCGTTCGAGCGAAGCAGCCGCTGCGCGAACATATCGCGCACCGCGCAGGTACAGCCGGTCTATGCGCTCGCGTTCATCCGATCTCCAACCGCACAAAGCAAATCGACGCGCTTGAACGGCTTCGCTAGAGCCCTTGCTGCCCTAATCGCGAAGGCCGCATCTGCATCGAAACCTTCCCTTGAGTCAAAAAGGCCCGATATTGCAATGATTGGCATTGTGGGATGGATCCCCTTTATTTCCGCGATGACTACGGCTCCGCTCAAATCGGGCATGTGAGTATCGGTCACGTTCAGTGACGGCGCAGCGAGCATGACGGCTGTGAGCCCCGCCCTGCCATCGATAGCCTTGCGCACGCCATATCCCGCCACCTGCAACCACTCCCCTATCGCTTCGCGCAGGATCGGGTCGTCTTCGATAACGAGGACGTCTGTAGTTCCTTTAGTATTCATGTGGTAGCCGGCCTTCAGTTGTGGTACCGCGTGGCTTGAGCAGCACGTACGACGGAAATTCTACTTTTCGTCTACCCGCAAATGAATAATAGGATTGTGTGAGAGGCCCGACTTCATGGCCGGACACACGGTCACCTTAGGTTGGTGATCAGAGTTTTCGCGCAGAAACTGTCTATGGTCGGCTGTTCGAAGCTACAAATGCGTCCAGAACGAGCTTGCCTCAGTGTTGCCCTACGCGCGCAGCGCGGAGCTCCTGAGCAAGCTCTTGCCCATTGGGGCGGGCAACAGTGCCAGCACAGTGCGCGCTCGCACCTTGCACGTCGGACACCGCCTGGAATCGGCGCTGACGGCTGCGCCCGTGAAACCGCGAGGTCGTCGCACGCCCCAGCCTCACGTCACTACAGTAGGCCTGGACGGTGGCTATGTTCGCCATTGCGACCCCGCTGCAGGGCACGCCTTCGAGATCATTGCTGGACGGCTACTGGCCGACGACGGCGCGCAGAGCAGCGTGGGCTTTGTGCGCACCGTCGACCAGCACTCGCGTACGCGGGTACAGCGAGCCGTTGCCGAACAGGGCAGGAGCAGCGATAACCTGATGGTCCTCACCGATGGCGACAGCCGCTTGCGTGACTTGCAGCTGTCGGTACTGCCCAGGGCGACACATGTGCTGGACTGGTATCACCTGACGCGGCACCTGACCGTGTTGAGCAACGTCGTGTGCAGCAAGCAAGCCGCAGCACGGTTGCCCTCACGAGAGCACGCCCGCTATCGGAGTGGGTCGACTCGATCAGGTGGCGCTTGTGGCACGGCCGACCCGTCACGGCCATCGCCCGGCTCGAGTCCTTGCTGAACCGGCTCGCGCGGCCTTCTTTGGCGGGCAAGGCCGTGGTGACTCGAGCCCACAAGCTCGCCGCCGGGTTGCTTCAATACTTGAAGAACAACGCCGAATCGTTACCCGACTATGGCCGTCGGTATCGGGCTGGTGAGCGCATCTCGAGCGCGTTTGTGGAGTCGGCCGTCAACCAGATCATCGACAAGCGCATGTCGAAATCGCAGCAAATGCGTTGGTCGCCGCAGAGTGCACACCTTCTGCCTCAGGTGCGAATCCGCGTCATCGACGGCCGTCTTCGCTAGGACTTCGAACGGTGGTACCCCGGCTTACCGCCAACGACACCACCCTCCAACTCAACGCCTGACCCCACCAAATAGAACGCTCTCCCGCGCCATCGCCAACCCGATCAATCAATGGAATGCATTTGGTCAGGCGAGGTGCGTTAAAAAAGCCTAATTGCGTCCGCACCACCAGCATCCCTAACCTCCCGAACAAAGCCCATCGCAATCATCATGAGACGCGGTCATTCGCTATCAAAGGCTGCTGCAATCCTGACGGACGTGTTGAAAGAGACTGTCTAACGAGGCTTCGCCTCAGGAGAGTTCGCCTGCAGAAAGCGCCCGCTTCGTGCAAACTCACGCCTTTCCCAACGAATGGTGCAAGGAATGAGACGTTTGAAACAGGGGCTTACCGCTATCACATTAGTATTTGGCATTGCCGCCGCGGCACAAGCCCAGCAGTCGGCTGCGGGCGGAGTTGCCGAGAGGTATTTTGAAGGGAACCTGCCACTTGAAAGCGGGCAGGTCATCAAGGACTTTTCGATCTCGTACGAGACACATGGCACGCTAAACGCCACGAAATCGAACGCGATCCTGATGGTCACTGCGATCGGCGGCAACCACCATCGACTCGATTACCTGATTGGCCCAGGCAAGGCGCTCGACACCGACAAGTACTTCATCATCACGACCGACGCGATCGGCAATGGTCTGACAACCTCGCCGTCCAACAGCGTCGCCCAGCCCGGCATGTCATTCCCGCATTTCCTGATTCGCGACATGGTCAATTCGGAATACCGCCTCGTTACGGGCAAATTCGGAATTACGCATCTGTTCGCGGTGGTTGGCGCATCAATGGGCGGCATGCAGACGTTGCAGTGGGGCGTCAGTCATCCTGACATGATGGACGCGCTGGTTCCGATCGTCCCGCTGGGACGCACGCCCGCGTGGACCAAAGCCGTGCTCGATCTCACGCGTCAAGAAATCATGTCCGATCCGGCTTGGGACAACGGAAACTACAAGCAGAACCAGCCGCCGCAAGAGGGAATGCGTCTGTGGGCCGGTACTATGGCGCTGATCACCCGCACGCCGCAGTTGCTCAGGAATACGATGCCCAAGAGTGACGATGCCAAGTCGTGGCTCGCAAAAACCGAAGATGACGGGTGGAAAAATTTTGATGCGCGAAACTGGGTTTATCAGACGTGGGCCTACGATGCGCATGACATCGGCACCACACCGGGTCTGAACGGCGACTACCATCAGGCGTTACGGTCGATCCGGGCGCGCACGCTGATTCTCGCCGGGGTCGGCGATCTGCTCAACCCTGAAGCCGAAGCAGTGGAAGCCACACGCTATATTCACGGCGCGCAATTCGAAACGATCGAACCGCGCTGGCCTTCAGGTCATTTTTCCGCCGCCGGGGTCACCCCGCCTGAAGTGGATTTCCAGAATCAGGCCATCGGGGCCTTCCTCACCAAAGTCTACGCAAGCAGGGACGCGAATGACGTGCGCCAGGCGGCTGCGAATGCCCAGTGACATGAACGCTGTATGCCTGCTGGAACGCTTATCCAGGAGCAATAGTGCTGGCGCGTTCGCCAGGAGCTGGACAGCGAGATGGCGGCAGCGGCCTGAGCCTGTTCAGTACTCGGTGCTGAACGCGGCGCGTGCAGGCGATGTCGGCGCCGCCATGCGGATCGATTGCAATTGATGAAAAGAAAGCGCCGTTCAGTGCTTAACTGAACGGCGCTCCTTAACATTACAGCCGTAGTTATTTCATTATACTAAATTAGTATCGCTACTTTTTATAGACACTATGAATGAGATCGCAAAAGCGTGGAAACATGCCCCTTTTCAGGAGAACCGGACCGATGTCTTCCCCCAATGCTGGTGTGCATGGCACAGTACAACTGCTCATCGGGATCGACCCGGTCTCCGAAATGATCCGGCGCACCGTGCGCCTTGAAGCCGCCCCCAACGGCCGCAGTGTGATGCTGATCGACACCGACTCGCGCAAACCCGGCATCCACCGCGAAACACGCTACGAGATCACGCCCGCCGAACTGATCGCCGCGATCCGCGCACAAGGCACCAGGTTGCATGCCGAATTACGTGCCGATCTCTGCGAAGAGCAGCATGCCGATGTTGCCGGGCACGGCTGAGACCCGGCCGGACCGCCCCTGAACCCCGCGCCGTTTCGGCAGATCGCGACAATGCCGGACGAGGCTGAATGGTTCGTTAACCACAAACGGACTTCGCCGGCACTCCACGCGACCTGATAACCCACGTCGGTATTTTTTCCGGCACCTCGACAGAATCCGCCTCCATGGAACCCCTCTTCATGCACCCGTCCACCGCCCGGGGCGCCGCTGCCAGACTCTCCATTACCTAGATCGAGACCGCGCTGCGCCGCTGGCGCGCGCGGCCCCGTACAGTCATCGGAAATGGCGTATCGCCAGTCGAGGCGCTTGACGGATTGCATGCGCGGATAACAGCAAGGCATCAGACCGCCGTGCGTTGGATCGACCTCATTTTTATCGAGCGGCATGCGCTGGGCATCCTGCATCCGCATCCGGTGGGTCACGCATGGCCGGGGCAGCCGCCTGTGACCGACGAAGCCGCCGGCGCGCCGGGAGTCAGCGCAATCGATGCTTCAGGCACCGAAGCATAACGACATCAAAGACAGACAGGATCACCGTCCGGGAAGATCATCGCGCAGCACTAGCCAAACAGCGCGTGCCGACCACCATTGCAGTCGTGAGCCGGGACGGCTTTCACCGCACCCCGCGGTTCGACTCACCTGATGTTGCGCGCATCGGTCATCGCCGGAAGGGCGTCGTTTGTTGATCGCTAAACGGCCACAACGACTGGCTGGCTACGCCCCCGGGTGCGCCGGCGGCACGCCAAACAGGCAACCGAACGCAGCAAACTCAGCACTGTTGATCTGATCAAGGTCGATCGCCCCCAGGCGCTGTTCGAGCAGCCGTTCATGGAGCGCCGTTAGCAACTGCACCTGCCGCACACCATCTGAACTGTTGTGATATAGCCGCGCCTGATCATGATGGCTGCGCTAGTACTGGATTACCCGTTCGAGCTGAGCGAGAGTAAAACTCTGCATTGGTCCGCGTGTCCTCATAAAAATAACATTCCGATTACAGGCTGGTGAACGAAATCCCTTGTGGCATCGTGCGCTCTGCACTTCGTCAGCCGTTTGCAACCCTTGCCTGAATCGCGTCAGGCATCGGACCACACATTCAGTCGAGGTCGAACAAAGCCCGGTCTGCCGGTAGCGTGAGAGCCTCGTCCATCATTTTTGCCTGAACTCGGCTTCGTCCATTTCGCCGCGCTCAACGCGCCGCAGAACGGCCTCGCCCACGAGCGTGAGCTTGCGTGCCCGATCGGCTTTGCTCGAGGTTCAAACCAGGGTAACACGCGAGACGCCTGATGGTGCTGTCATGGCCGATAATGGCAGCCCATTTTTTCAGTCGTGGTGCGTGCATGAGTCGATCCGCTGGCACAACGACGCGATCAAGAGTCTGGTAGCGGCAGGTTACGGCGCAGCGCTGTTGCCCCATGAGGCCACTACGCCATTACCCGACAGGCGCATTGTCATGCGTCCGCTGCGCCCGGCGTTGTGGCGTCGGCTCGGCATTGCACATCGTGCGGAGTACGTTGAGCGTTCCACGCAACACGTACTTGATGTGTTGTGGGATCTGCGATTGGCGTAGGAGTTGCCATTTGCCGCTTCGGTTCGTTCTCGCTGGGACAGTAGCCTTATTGCACGCCACGACGAACGAACGGCCGGTTTGTAGAACAAGGGGTAATCGTACTTTTCGTGTAATTTCTGGCGGCTTGAACCTGAAACCCATCATCGATCATTGACTTGCGCGCTCTCCGATTGCGCAAAAACAGTGTCGTCATCACGCCTTTTTGCTAGCGGTTCAGCATGTAACAACCGCCAGATTCCGCACGAAAAGTACGATTACCCCAAAAAGCCCAACCGAATCGCATTCGTGCAGACCCAAAAAATATCTCATCTTAAGCGAGCGGCATCGGCGAGCGCGATAACGGGATGCTGGGGTTGATCAGATGAAGACCGATATCCGCAATTTTGCACCGCGCGTTGGATAACACGACGACGCCGACCGCGGCCCAGCGCAAGAAAGCGACCACCGCGCTGTACCCCGCCGTCTCGCCGCTGTGCACGACCATCTCGTCGTCTTCCAGGGAATCCACGCCCCAACCGAGCCCAACCTCGCGAGCACGCTCACCGCGAGACCTCCGTATCACGACCGTGTCGCTGATTGCGGCCTCAAGAGATGAAGGACGCGATCCGAGCATCGCCTCGATGAACGTCAGCTGGTCGTTGACCGTGGATCGCAAGGCGCCAGCCCCCGCGAAAGGCGGTCCATAGTTCCAGTTGGGGGTCGGCTTGAGCTTCAGATCATGGCCTGGGGCAAGCCGGTTTTTCAAAGTGTCGGAAAGCTCTATGGCCGTGCTGTCCAAACTGAGAGGTGACAGAATTCGCTCGCGAATCAACGATTCGTAGTCCCTTCCAGCGCGGCATGAAAGCGCATGGCCTAGTAGGCCGACCCCGAGGTTCGAATATCGAAACTTGGCACCGATCCTGTGAATCATTTGATGCGTGGTCAGAAACTGATAAAGATCATCGACAGAGTAATTCGCATATGCGTCGGCTGTTTCATCGCCCACAAAATTCTCAGGCATGGGCGGCAGTCCGGACCTGTGAGTCGCGAGATCGTGCAGCGTAATCGTGCGCCCGTTGCGCACCGGTACGGACGCGCCCGCCGGCAACAAGTCCTGCACCGGCTCGTCGAGCGCCGCTTCGCCGCGCCGTACCATGTCCGCTAGCAAGAGCCCGGTATAGCCCTTCGTCACAGAGCCAAGTTCAAACAAGGTATCACCGTCTGGCTTGCGGGGATCGTCGTGCCCGAAGCGACCGTGACTGATTATGCGCCGCCGGGTTCCTTCGATGATGCCAAGTACGATACCAACGCCCTGCTGCCACACGTCAATGCGCTCGGCGAGGATATTCTTAAGCGCGGTGTCGTCGGGAAAATGAGAACTGCGTGCCGGGTCCCTGCTAAACGCTTTCACCATGTCACTCACATAACCTCCATCACTACCTTTCAGGCCTACAGATCCGTACGTCTACCTAATGGAGCACATTGACCGTTCAATGCCGGAATAAAGCGAGCGGCCGCGCACAGGAGTAGCGGTGCTGCCCGTCAAATATGAGTCGTTGCTTGGAACACCTCCATATGAGGGATCGGCCCAACAGAACTCGTGGAGATGTGCATCGGCAGCCTGGATATCGGCAGGATAGTGCAAGTCGTGTGGCTCCGAGCCGTCAAAATACTGTCGCGATAGCGACCGCTCTCAGGCCACTCAATTAGTAAGCATTCTTCGTCAAGTGGCGCCGAGCCCATAGGCGCGACACCACCGCGCCTATGGGCACTTCAGATAAGATGGAAGCTCGCTGATAAGTCAGCTCCTCGACGCGTACAATCAGCAACACCTCGCTTTGATCGGTTCAGTTTCGATATTCACTCGGGACGAAAAAGCTACCTTCGCTCTCTCAATAGCCGCCCGCGCTAGTGCCCATGCTGCTACTCATGCTACTGCCCATATTGCTGCTACCCGAATCACTCATATCTCCTGGCGATGCGCATCCAGTCACTAGCACCGACAGCGCAAGCGAAACACCCATCAAAACCGCCGAATGAATTCGAAACTTCCTCATCTGCAATCTCCTGTTGGCACTCGGGGCATCGAGGCGGGAGCAACTTGCGTCACGCGTCAGGACCCGCTTCGAACCCGGTAAAAAAGCGCCCGCAGTGCGGGCCCTACGGGCGGCACCTTATGTCGTCGCGCCGTCACGTTACTGTCCATAACGATGGTGGGTCCTGGTTTATTCCAATACGTTGATCACAAATCTTTGGCGTCGACAGAAACCAGGTTACTTTCAGTACAGGGGCAACGAGCGTTCTATACCCGAGAACAGTCCAATGCGAGCTTCGATAGCCGATACCGCATACTTGATTGCTTGCTCTTGAAGGACTCGATCATTTCCCACCTGCTTCAGCAGGATGTTCAGGGCTGCAGGTCCATGCTCTCCGCCATCCAGTTCGATATGCCGGTTAGGTAATGCCTAAAGTAGGTTATCTCAATTTCTCCGCCTAGGGCGGCTTGCAGACGCTCGAACATTCCCGGAATGACATCTTCTCTTCCGAAGAAAAAATACGCCATTACCTCTTCCAGACTTCCTGTCAGCGCAACACGCAAGGAGGTCAGGACGAACGCCTGGACGTGTTCAGGAACAGCACACTCGCTCAAAGCGTGGGTCGGTGAGAGGCCCTGAAGTATTAGCCCGCAGAATGTCTCGAATTGTTTCGTGTCTGCACCCACTTCTTTCATAGCGCCAACATATAGTTCAAGATGGCTTATCGGGGATCGGTCGGGGCCGATGTCACTTTCTTCGGCGAGAGTAATCTCATTTATCAGGCGCGCACCTTCTCGATCTTTTGAGGGCATCCAGGGTAGTGACGCGCACGTCAGTTCGCGTTGAAGTCGCTTGGCCAGCGACATGAAATCCCCATACGGCAAAGACATGCGCTCTCATAAACGACCGCAGGCTTTCGACGCTTGCGACTTTTCTGTAAATAGTGTGGTCCGGCAAGCGCCGCCTCGCTTCTGCCAGATCTGCATGATCATTTATCTGTAAGCCTCTATTGACCTCTTGGTAAGACATATGCCCTCCGACCCGGTAGTGACAGAGAGCGGAACGAAGGAAGGCCGCACAAAATTCCATCTGCTTCCCGATGATTGTCTGGAGTGTCCTTACCGCTGTTTACAAGGAAGCGAGTAACCGGGTTAGGTGGCGTTGCCGAATTACGGGAGCGGTCGCGTACGACCGCACGATGAAAATGAGGATGGCATTGCGCTTTCAGTTTCATCACCATGCATCTTCTAAAAAGCTTGCAGTCGGTAACAAATCATTCGAATCCAACATCGTTTGGACTCGTGTGCTAGCCGGCCGTGACTCTCGTTCTGCGATGATCAGGCGACGCAGCGCAATCGAGCCCGTCATCGGCCACATGAAGACAGACGGAAAGCTCGATCGAAACTGGCTCAAAGGCGCCTTGGGCGATGCGATCCACGCGGTGTTGTGCGGCGCTGGCTACAACCTGCGGATGATCCTCAGGAAGCTACGGCTTCTTTATGCCTTCGTTGTTGCCGCTTTGCTCAACCTCAGCATTGCCGCCGATGTAATGGCGTGACGCCGGTTGCACGCAAGACGAATTGTTCAGGGCCGACTAGATAAGCCTTGAGCCCCTGAGATTTCGTCGAGGAGTACTTTCAGAAGATTGGCCTCCGGAGGCGAAAGCGACATGCGCGGCCTTGCGTCTGCCGCCAAGCGGTCAATGATCGCGAGAATGATGGGCGTGTCCGCAAGCACTTTTCGCCGCTGATCCTTGCCGCCGCTACTCTCGTGTTAGCCGCCTGCGCTGGCACGCGGGTACCCGTGGGGACTCGAGCCAAGGTCCGTGTTCTGCTTACTTTCCACATCGCAGAAGGATTGATCAGCCGCGAAACCCACTACGAGATCTGGCTAAAGGATGATGCGTGAGGCCGCCGCAA
>NZ_JARESV010000082.1:0-20152 GCF_046026985.1 Paraburkholderia sp. RL18-101-BIB-B | reverse complement strand
CTCCGCGTCAGGTAGCGGTTGAGGGACCTCAGCTTGCGACAGTCTTCCAGATCTAAACGGTCAAGCGATTCTTGATCGCTGACGGCATATGCCCTCAAAGCACGCCGCTTCTCCGGCTAACTCAATCGCCTCAATTGGGGTAGATGCGTCAGCGGCTCTGCCACGTTGGCGAGGTGGTCGCCTAAGATTGCAAGATGGAGAAGACAAAATCGCTTTATCACGGTTATCGGTTTCCCGCCGCAGTCATCAGCTGCGCCGTGCGCTGCTTCGGCGCGCAGGTACTCGTACGCGGCAGCGTCGCCCGCTGTTTCCTGAATGCACCGGAACGCATCAACGATCGGGCCGTCGGCCTTCGCCCTTGATGAGCCGGGCAACCGTGCTGGCCTTCTCGCCGAGCATGACCTCGATGTCCTGCGGGATTTGGATCTGGTCGAGATCCTCTGCAAGACTGCGATGGTCGTACTCGTACGGCAAGAAGCACTTGCGATTTCGCGCCGGCCATCTGCCCTTTGCGCCCACTGTATAGTTCTTTTTCTCAGCCGCTTGTTGCGTGTCGGAACACCGCGTACTGGCGGAACACCAAATCCGCAGCGCCTGGCGAATGAGGCAATCCGCCTCGTTCTCCAGCAGGAGCCCCATCATGATCTCCTCCGATCCGGGCGTCAGCCCCGCTGCGCCGGCGCATGGTTGACGACATGCGCATGCGCAAGTTCGCACCCTGGACCCAGACCGCCTAGCTTTCGCGACTTCAACCGTGCCGGAGCACTCCGCGGTTTCCTCCTTCAGGTTTATTCAACGCCTGCCCGCATGCGCAGTCACGCGCTTGCGAGCCCGCGGACTTGGGCGGGCGTCGAACAAATAGATGACTTGTCCTCGAGTGACGGCACGGAATGACCGTTCCACTCAGATACCTGCCTTTTCAACTCCGACTGGTCGACTGGCAGCAACGGGTCCGGCTACGGTCGACCGCCTTGCGACTTCGCATGCCGGCTGAGCGGTTCCATCGATCCGTCGGAATCGGCCGGTCGAATCCGCAGTCCGGAGTGGTCATTGTGGACGCTCCAATTCGGCGAACAGAGCACACGTCGGAATGAAGGGACCGGTGTAAACACCGATCCCTAGCGTTTGCATGTCTTACGATGCATTCATACATACATCACAAGAGTGCGTACAACTCCTCGCTGGTAAAGCGGAAAACCATTAGCCCTATCAAAAATGCGTGATTAAGGTATAGGAACCACAGGGGCGTTCCCTCGTCTTCTTTTATCGAAGAACGCCATGTCCACTGTTCGAAATCTTTATGCCCGTACCGAAGCGGTAACGCTGTCGGTCCGGGCCTGCTCGCCCCGATCGGGCAACACCCATACCTACGTCCTGAGCCGCACGCTCATGCGCGACGTTCTGGTGAACGGTAAGTGGGTAACGGTCCACACGAGCGAGCAGCCTGCTGATCGCCACGCCGCGTAAGCGGTGCGCACAACCTTTTAGGAAAACAGATGGAAACCTTTTTTTGATGGCGCTGCTTGCGGCAGGCGCTTCGTCGTTGTGTGCCTGTACGGCGCAACCTCAGGCGCCCGCCGCAACTACACGCTCGGTGATTGTCGTTCAGGCGCCGCGAGGCGAACCGGGCGACTTTCGAGTGTGTCCGGATGGCCGGGTTATCACATACCCGGTCAGTCATCCTAAGACCTGCTCCTGAGCAGACCTTGTGCAGCCCCGGCTTCCCTTTGTGGGACCGGGGCTTTTTCCAGTAAACGAAGGAGATGTCATGATGAAACAGATTGTCATTGCGACGGTGCGGGCGCCCTCATTACAGGGGCTTCGATGCTCTGGGCGGACCCTACGCATGGCGCGACCAACGATGTGCAGGTCGCGTTTTCGCCGGACGGTGGCGCCGAGCAGCTTGTGCTGCAAACCATCCGCAGCGCGCGGCAGTCGATCCGGGTGATGGCCTACTCGTTCACTGCGCCGGCAGTCGTGAGAGCCCTGCTGGATGCAAAGCGGCGCGGTGTTGATGTCGCAGTCACTGTCGATTACCACAGCAATGTGGATGAGGATCGCAGTGGAAAAGCTGCGGCCGCGATGGGTGCGCTTGCGTATGCCGGCGTGCCTGTCGTGGTTGTACGTGCTTACCCCTTGCAGCACAGCAAATTCGTGGTGGTTGACAACGCAACGGTTGAGACGGGTTCGTATAACTACAGCCAGGCGGCCGCACGCGTGAATTCCGAAAACGTGCTGGTGCTTTCCAACCATCCTGAGATTGCGAAAGCGTATCTCGATGAGTGGAAGACCGTGACGTCGCAGGGGGAGCCTTACCGCGCCCGCTAACGGCGACACCGCTTCGATTTTTCTTTATGACCTCGCGGGGAAGCGATCCCGCCGGGGTCGCTCCGCATTCAATTGTGGAGTTTTCATGGTTCATGCAGCAACACCGTCCGCGGCGGCTGCGTTGCCTCGCTGGCTCGCGCCGTACGCGAGTGGCGAGAAGCAGGGTTGGGCGCAAGCTGTAATGGCATACGCCGATTACTGCGTTGATGGCAGCGCCGACGACGATCGTGAAATTGAAGAGCGTCTGATCATGCACCGCCCGCCGATGGTGGGCTATGCGAGCCGGACTGGCACGCGGCGCAACCTCGATGCGCTTGCGCATGCCGACTGGCGTCTTCTCGTCTCGGCGAAAGGCGAGCACCGTGCCGAAGGCATGCGTTACGCAATCGACAACGGCGCGTGGACCGCTTACCAGCGCGGCGAGCCGTTTGACGAGTCTGCCTTTCTGGCAGTCGTCGACAAGCTCGGTGAGCGCGCTGACTGGATCGTCCTTCCGGACATCGTCCAGGGCGGTCTCGCGTCGCTCGACTTTTCGCTGCGCTGGATGGAGCGTCTGCGAGGCATGCCATCGCAACTGCTCATTGCCGTGCAGAACGGGATGCAACTCGAAGACGTCGCGCCCTACCTCTCTCCCGTCGTTGGCATTTTTATCGGTGGATCAACGGAGTGGAAGGAATCGACTGCCGAAGCGTGGGGCCTCCTTGCGCGTCGACGGAATTGCCATTTGCATGTCGGTCGCGTCAACTCGGCCCGCCGCATTCACATTTGTGCGGCCGCCGGCGCTGATAGTTTCGACGGCAGCGGGCCGAGCCGTTTCTCCAACGCCTTGCCTCGCCTCGATCGGGCGACTCGACAGCCGGATCTTTTTGCTGCGTCCGACCAGTCGCTCACAGATGCTCAAGCCGCAAGTTTCGGCCTGATCTTGTAGTCAACTCATGTTTCTCGTTTAACCCTTTTGGGAGCACATCCCGAAAAGGGACGCTCCCATTTTTATTCGGAGCTAACAGATGGACCGTGATATTCACAGCTTGATGGAAACAGCCATTGCGTCGATGCAGTCGTTGATCGAGCAGGGTTATGTGCTGGCCGCAGGCGTAAGTGGTGGCAAGGACAGCACGTGTGCAATGGTGCTGATGCTCGAAGCAGTCAGGCGAGCGGGGCATGCAATGCCCGGCGTTAGACACTACATTACGTCGTCCGATACCACGATCGAGAACCCGAGCACCGCGAACTTCCTTCACGCGATGCTCGATGAAGTCGCGATGTTTGTCGAGGACAGTGGACTGCCGGTCGAGATCCACGTTACCCAGCCGTCACTGGCGTCGCAATTCGTTGTCTCAACGATCGGGCGGGGGACCCTGGTCCGAACACCGGAGAATGGCGTGCGTGACGGCAAACGCATCAGAGCGTGCGCCGACAGTTGGAAGTTGCAACCACAGGGCAGGCTTCGCGCGCGCCTTGAAAAGGAGGCGTCATCGTCGCGCGTGAAGGAAGTCATTAGCGTTGTCGGCACGAGACTCGATGAGTCGGCAGTGCGCCGCGTCGCCATGACTGAGCGCAACGAACAGGCGGACGTGGCAACACGGCAGGCCTCCGGATCGTTGTCGCTCTCTCCGCTGCGTGACTGGACCTCTGACGATGTCTGGACGATGCTCGGCTGTATGGCGGATTCTTCGCTCGGATTTAAGAGCCCGCTCGCGCCGGCGACCATCGCAAGGCTTTCGGATATCTATCGCGCTGGCAATGGCGGTGTCTGCGGTGTCATAGCAGGCGAGAGCGGCGTGCGTGCAGCGTGCGGTTCGAGGTTCGGATGCGCTTTCTGCGGCGTTACAGGCGCTCGCGACAAGTCTATGGAGTTCATGGTCCAGGAGCCGGAGCATGCGCACCTGAAGCCGCTGAATGAATTCCGTAACTACCTGCTTGCGATCCAGTGGGACCTGTCCCGCCGTGAACTCGTAGGCAGGACGTTAAGTGATGTGGGGTACACGCGGATTCAGGCGGATACCTATGGGTACTGGGAGCGCATCCGCATGCTGCGTATGCTGCTGTCGATCGATGCTGACGAGCGGGACCGCGCAGAGCGACATTCGGGCGAGTTGGCGTCGGGGCTTATTGCCGACACCGAACACAACCGGATGCTGTGCGATCCGCAGTTCGAATTCGTCACGCCGCGGCAACTTGTGGCGATCGATTTCTTTCTGTCTATGCACCACTACGCGCCCCATGCGTTTCCCGCGCTTGCTGTGTGGCATGACGTGAACGTGCTTGGTCGCAGATATGCGGTTCCTGATGTTGAGCCCAGGCCGAAGGCGGACATCGTGCTGCATGGCTGGTATTCGGTGGATCAGTACGACCGCGAGGCGCCTACTGTGGGTCTCCGTGATTTCAACGCGGAGCAGTGGAATCGCTATTCGGCATCCCGAGCGTGCAGGCTGGTACGCGCGTACGTCAGCAGGCGAGCAAACGGTGTACTTCCAGGAAGCCTCGCAGTTCGACGTTGATGCGGAAGCCGCTTGCGAGTTTGTGACCTGCACGTACGACACCGCGTTCATGCTGAGAACGCAGCATCACGATGCACTGGAGTCAGCGCGTTTCTGGCTGAACGAGGGGATGGTGAGACTGCCTGTCGGCATGGCCCAGCGATATCAGGAGATGGCAAAGCGCGGGCAGTACTTCAACAGGCTCGCGCAGCGTTTGAATCTGACACCTGATGAGTTGGATCTTCACCTGATCGCTAACAGCATCAGTGACGCGGCACACATGGCGATGCTGAAACCGGTATCGCCGCAGTTTGACCTGTTCGCCGTCGCAGCCTGATTGCTGTGCGGCAGTAACCTTTCCAACGTCCCCGGGGCTAACGCCTCGGGGATTTTTTTTGAACGCTCCCTCTCAGCGCTGCGTCCCCCGATTTCAAGTATGCCGACGCAGTGCCGATAAAGCGGGAAGAGACGAAAAAAGGCGATAAATGGACATCGAAATTGCATCTAAGATCGGCGCTCTGCTCATCGGCGTTAGCGGGGTAGGGAAGCTGCTATATGACTTCCAAATCAGTCAGCGAGGAAGGATGCGCGACGAGTACAAGTTCGCTCGCGAGTTTCTTGAGGACGCGTCGCGAAACAGCGCGATGCATCCGTTCCTCAGAGAAAAAGGTTATCAGGCGATAGCCGGCACCACGCGTCTCAGTGCGGACGAGATCGAATATTTGCTATCGCTCAAAGGTGCTCCCGGCGCCTGAAAGACTACATTTTAGGCAGATATTATCTGGGACATTTCCCGCAGCACGGGGATCTGCAGATCGATTTCAAACCGCGTTACAGAAAGCCATGGCCACGGCGGCTGCGCAAGTGGACGTATACCGGCGCATATGGCGTTCTTTCTTTCGTCGGCTTTGTGCCCTTCATCTTTTCGCGACTGCTTTTCAAACAGCCTGGCGAGGTGCTTATCGCTTCAGTGATAACGCTACTGGTTTTCCTTCCGTACGCGTGGTCCTGCCTGCGGTCGGCGATTCGGATAGATCGGGCTGAGAAGCTCGTGGCAAATCAGGACAAACATACGCAGAAGATCTTGGTGAACCAGCGCGTGCTGGGTGGGCGAACGGCCGCCGACGGATCTATCGTTCGGCGCATTCAGTAGCGGGGTGCGGCCGCGGCAGCAAAGCGAATGGCGGATATGTCGGGACATCGCTAGAGCTCGCCGACCGGTAGCAGCGGACAATCACCGCGTTGCGGGGGCTGTGCCGCCAAAGCGGCCGAAGAACTTTTTTTCGACGTCTTGCACGGAGCAAGCGTGGAACCCGAAGTGCCTACTCAGATAAGGGATGGTTGTTCGCCGTCTCCGGCCGCGCCTGCCGCGCGCTTCCGCGGTGGCAGCGGGTACGGCTCGGCCTGCAACGCATCGGCTGGTAGCAATCGCAGAAAAGATCTTGCCTCGTCAGTGCTGGTACACGAAAGCCAGTCGAGGTGTTCGGATTTGGGAAGCACCACAACGCCGCGCTTCTCCGCGCCAGGCTTGTGGAACCGCTTCATCAACGGATGCTCGTCGGCATTCAAGGTAAGCATCGTCATCGAGAGCGCCTGTGAGCCGTCCGCGTTATCCCATGCGCGCCACAGGCCGGCGATAGCGCAGGCGCCTTCGTCGGCCAGGCCAATGCGCCAGCGTACAGGTTTGCCAGTCTCGTACGAAGGCTCGTAGAACCGGCGACAAAGTATCAGTGCGAGTTGAAGCAGGTTCCAGGCGCCACTAAAGCTCCGCATCTGACCCACTGTTTCGCTGCGCGCGTTCATCGTGTCGAAGACCTTGACGCCAGGCGGAATCCGCTCGCGGGGAATCATGCCAAAACTCGCAGCGTCGGTCGATAGCTGACCGTCGACACGTCGGAGAATCGGAGCAGCGTAATCCTTGTATATGTCGCTGCGATAGTCGAATGACGGTTCAGGAAACAGGCTGAACGTTTCGAATTCGGTCTTGCCAGGCGCTTCGTAACTGGTACACATGGCCTTTTCCTCCGTCAATCGATGGGTTCAGGGATAGGGGAGCGCTCCGATCCTTTCAGGAAAGCGAGAAGGCGCCGCTCGGCGCTTTCGTACTGATGCAGCGGGGCGGTCCGCAGCTGGGCGTCGTGGAGGGCGAGAATCGCTGTGAACGTAGAAACCGACTCCTCGTCGAGCGACCAGCCGTCCTGCTCACTGCTTTCATGTGCCTTCATCAGCGTGAGTTCCCCAACGCACTCGGCGACTTTGAAGAGTTCGACCGGCGCGTCGCCATAACCGGCGCACTGAAGGAACCACGTCATATAGGTCGCTCGTGTGAGTTCGTTGACGATGCGACGGTTCCCGTGGCCCCGACGCCAGCCGTCCAGCGCCACGTGACAGGAGAGTGACCGGTCGCGCGCCAGTGCGGCGTTCATCGGCAAAAGCTTCGTTTTGGTAAGTGGCCTGCGCGCCATCTTTTTGTCGCCCGCGCGCTTTCGGCTTGACGCCATTCTGTTCATCGCTCCGTTGGATCGCCCGCCACAAGTCAGCGGGCTTCTCGCAATGGTAGCAGCATGGAACCGGGTGCCTCGGCGGCCAACCGGCTATGCGCTGCTAGGTTCGCGCGTCAAGACGCGGGTGACGCAATCTCAAATGCGGTACGGTCTTTGCCAGCTAGCCAGCCGGGCGCGCGTCCGCGGCCACTCCAGGTGGCCCCGCTCGACGGGTCTCTGTACTTCGGGTCTTGCGTGCCGGCCGTCCTGACGCGGGATTGACGACCGCCCGGCGCCTGCTGAAGGTCGCGCAGTGGGATGCACCACTCCGTGATTTTTGCCTGAATCTCGCGAATCGCCGCAGCCTTTTCACGGGCGAGCGCTATGTCGATCTGAAGGTCCAGCGCTGCGAGCTCTGTCTTGAGCTTGAGGTAACTCGACATCTATTTCTCCTATGCTTTCGTCAGCAGGCGGTGCTCTGCCTGAGCCGCTTCGAGGCTTGCGAACTTGCCCCGGTGGTCGCGACCCTGCCAAAGGATGAAATGCGATACGCCTGCGACGACGTATCGCCCAATGGACCAGCCGCTTGCGTGCGACCAGCCATAGGGCGAATCCTGCTTCCATTCCGTCTGTGTATCTACATCAGACATGCTGTGTCTCGTGTGCTGAGCGCGTTGAGTGGCTGATTCAACCGCGAGACCCGAGCACGCGCTCGATCTTCTGATCGGTCTTGTACTGGCTCAGCGCATAGACCGACCAGATTGCAGCCGGAATCCAGCCAATCAGTGTGATCTGCAGCAGCAGGCAGATGATTCCCGCAAAGGGGCGGCCGATAGTAAAGAACTGCAGCCACGGGAAAACGAGAGCAAGCAACAAACGCATTTTGATCCTTGTGTGGTTAAGGTAAAAAACTGCCAGCGACTCGCTGGCCATTGGGCGAACGCTCGCCACAAAGCGGTCATGGAACGCACGTCAGTCAGCTGAGCGGGCATCGTTGTCGCGCATGCAGCGGAAATGCTGCGGGTCTTCTTCCTCGAGACGCTCCAGTTTTCCGGTGGCGGCAAGCACGGCCTGCAACGGCACCTGATGCATCATCCGGTCGTACTCGTTGACGATCGCTGTCAGGGCGTCGCTAAGCGCGGCAGGCACTGACCAAGGCTCCGTATCCTTGCCTTCTTCCAGTAAATGAACAATGCGCCGGCCAGTGTCTCGAATCATGTCCAACGATAAGGCGCCTCGCCCTTCGGCCGTCAGCATTTCAGTGAGCAGGATCACCGACTGCAGGTTGAGCAATGCTGTTTCATCGCGGTGGCCTGAGCGGATCGCTTCAAGGCCAACGCGGATATGCAGGACTATGCGGTCTGCCTCGGCGCGTGCAAGCGGTGACGTCAGCAGTCGCTTCTTTGTGGCCTGCTCGGCGCTCGCGTTGGCCAGCTTCCTGCGCTTTTTCGATACGGGCATTGACGTGTTGCGTCGAAGACTTAAATGCTGTTTTCGCACGTGCCTGCTGCGGGCACCGGCGAAGCAAGCGTTGCGATCAGCGTGTAGCCCGGATATTGTTTCCGCGCTGTCCCGGAGAACATCGCCACGGCAGCGTCTCCGTCGTCGGCGGCAACGATGGCGTGGATCGGCTTGATGACCTCGGTCGTTCCGTCCTGTCGCAATACGCCTGAGACTATGAACCTTGCTGGCTGCCGGACATGCCAGCCGATGTGCGCGCCGCGTTCTCCCGCAGAGGCGGGCGCTGCTCCTTGCAGACTGACGACAGACACCAAAGAGGCGACGATCAGGGCTTTAACTGCTGCGATTTTCAGATGCGTGCTCATGCTTCGAGATTGATTGCGGTCGTGTCGCGTCATAAATTCCTCGATGGATGTCATTCCATCGTACTGGCGCGAACGGATTGTCAAGTTCGCCCCTTCGATCATACCTAGGCCGTTATGCTGTGTCAGGGGGCGGATGCGGCTCACTGGTTATCGGCGGAACATCAGAAAACTGAATCCTGTCGAGCGCGCAGGTGGGCCGGTATGGAAACTGCTGTGGTCCCGATGGGCGCACCGCAACGCGTGCGTTTCCTGCCCACGAACGGGTGAAGGGGAGGAGCCTTATGACTCGTCACGATTTCGTACGCCAGCTTGCAATGATGCTCCGCGATCTGCCACAGGGCACAGCTGCGGATCTGAACGACTGCATGGTCGCGTATTGGAACGGCTATTCGGTGGTCTTCGCCTTCCTGTGTGAGCGGGGGACAGGCGCCGTCGACGAGGAGTTCGACATGGACGATTACGTCTGGAAGGACTGGCGACCGGCCTTCGAAAGCTGGGTGGCGGACCCGGTATTCAGCAGCCGTCCGGAAGTGAAGCAGTGGCTGATGGATGCGCCGCCGCACGAGGCCGGTGTGTGAGATGGGACGCTGGAGCCGGGGGCGGTCGAAAACCGCTGTCGTTCCACCAGGAGCGCGGGGCGGGACGGGCTTGCCAGCGTTGATACAGCCGCAACTGGCGACACTGGTGGACCGTCCGCCGAAGGGAGGCGACTGGTCCTACGAAATCAAGTTCGACGGCTACCGCGTGATGACGCGCATTGAGGGCGGTGCGGCGACGATCTTCACTCGCAACGGGCATGACTGGACAGAGCGGATGCCCCGTCTTGCCGAAGCCTGCAAGGCGCTTCAGGTCGACGATGCCTGGCTCGAAGGGGAGGCGGTCGTGCTTGATTCAAACGGTCAGCCCGATTTCAACGCGCTGCAGAACGCGTTCGACCGGCGCAGCACCGCCGAAATCGTGATGTTCGTGTTCGACATCCTCTGGCTGAACGGGACCGATCTTCGCGAACAGCCGCTGCGTGCACGTCGGGCGTTGTTGCGTGAACTGATGGCGGAGCAGACGTCCGATGTGATCCGCTTCTCCGAAGACTTTCCGCAGGACCCGGTGTCTCTCGTCGCGTCGGCGTGCAAAATGAAACTCGAAGGCATCATCGGTAAGCGCGGAGACGCGCCGTACCAATCGGGCCGGTCGCCCGCCTGGATCAAACTCAAATGCAACACCCGCCAGGAATTTGTCGTCGGCGGCTTCACGCGTGCGAAGGGCGCGCGCTCCGGCCTGCATTCGCTGCTGCTGGGCGTCTATGAGAAAGACGGCTCCCTCCGATATGCCGGCAACGTCCGGCCTTATTTCTCAACCCGCGCCACGTCCGCCTTTCTGTCGAGAGCAGAGCCAGTACGCCGCGAAGCCACCGCTTTCTACAACCCGCCAAAGCCTGAAAAGGAGCGCGACTATCTGTGGCTTGATCCGTCGATCGTCGTTGAATGCTCGTTCCTCGAATGGACGCCGGGCGGCGAAGTGCGCCACCCCATTTTTCATGCGGTGCGCGAGGACAAGCCAGCGTCTGCGGTCAGCGAGGAGCCGATGGTCGCAGTGGAGGACGACGAACCCGTTGAGGCCGACGCAGGTTCGACACGTGAAGTGCCCGGGCCAAAGGGTGCGCTGAGAATTGGGAACGTCCGGATATCGAACCCGCAGCGAGTGATGGACCCGGTGACAGGGCACACCAAGCGGGAGATGGTCGAGTATTACGCCACCATTGCGGAGTGGGCCTTGCCGCATCTGCATAACCGGCCGCTTGCACTGGTACGGGCACCGGAGGGCATCAAGGGCGAACTGTTCTTCCAGAAGCACAGTGAGCGAGCGAGCATTCCGGGCATCGAGGAACTGCCGACCGAACTGCATCCGCGCCATCCGCCACTGCTTGTTGCCAACGCGGCCGAAGCGCTTGTGGGCCTTGCGCAAATGTCCGTCGTTGAATTGCACACTTGGAACGCCGTCGCGCCGGATCTCGCGCATCCCGACCGTGTCATTTTCGATCTTGATCCAGACCCGGCGCTGCCGTGGTCGGTCATGCTCGAAGCGGTCGAACTGCTGAAAGTCGTGCTCGATGAACTGGGGCTGAGGTCGTTCCCCAAGACGAGCGGCGGAAAAGGCTTTCACGTCATAGTGCCGTTGACGCGCCGACAGGGGTGGAGCGAGACAAAGGCGTTTTCTCATGCGGTCGCCCGCCATATGGCGCGGGTCGTGCCTCAGCGATTCTCAGCGGTGCTCGGGCCGAAGAACCGCGTTGGTAAGATTTTCATCGACTATCTGCGTAACAGTCGGGGCGCGAGCACGGTCGCAGCGTTTTCCGTGCGCGCGAGGTCAGGCATGGGTGTGTCGATGCCCGTCTCGTGGGACGAGATCAGGGAAGTGAGCCGGGGCGACGAGTGGACAATGCGGACCGCCATCGAGCGTCAGCGATCGCTCAAGGCCGACCCGTGGCCGGACTACTGGCAGACCCGGCAGGGCATAACTGCGGCGATGCGACGCGCCGTTGGCATGGACTGAGCAACGGCCCGCTGGTTGCGCCGCAGTTGCTGACTGGCGTCAGACGTTAGAGCGACGCCATGCGCTCAGATGCCGGATGACGGCGCGGTCGTCGCCTTTCTGCTCATGCAGCCGCGTCAGGTGGCGCAAGGCCTCTTCGTTCCCCGGATTGATCTCAAGGCAGCGGGCGTAAGCCGCCAACGCCTCGTCAAGCCGCCCCAGCTCCTCCAGCAGGACAGCGTAATTCAGCGCCGCCTGGTCGTTCTTCCCGTTGATCTCGACACAGCGCAGATAGCTGGCAGCGGCATCTGCGAGTCGCCCGGCTTCTTCAAGCAGCACAGCGCGGTTCGCATGCAGCAGTTCCGCATCCTCGAAATGCTTGAGCGCCTCATCGAACACCTCGAGTGCGTGACCGCAGCGATTCTGGTCGCTGGCAAGCAGGGCGCCTAAATTGTTATAAGCGTGAAAGTCGGGCTCGGGCGACAGTTCGATCGCCTTGCGGTACGCGGCCTCCGCACCGACCGGATCGGTCGCCTGCAACTGTTCCGCGAGCGAATACCAGTCTTCCGCCTGCTTGCGGCGTGCGCTAAGGCTGGCCGGCGCGTTATCGAGAAACGTCACGTCGCCTTTTACGTCCGCAACCTCGAAGTCCAGCAGTAGCTGCCTCGAGACGGCATCCCACTGCGCATCGCCGGTCGTGACGGCTACCGCGTCACCGACGGCTGTGATGCGCACGCCGGAAAGGGGCGCGGCATCCGGCAACTCGTCCCTGATACGCGAGAGGGCTTTCAAAATCCGGCGGGGCGGTATCCTAGATCCCTGCAGTCTCAGCGCGGTGCGAAGCAGAACGACCTCGCGGAACGTGAAGCGCAAATCGTTGCGCGCGCCGTGTGAGGGCTCCACAAACCCGGCGACGATGAGCATTCGGAGGGCGCGCCGCGAGACCCCGAGAAGCGACTGCACTTCCCGGAGCGAGAATGTATGGTCGGCAGAGCGGCCTGTCACCGCCGTACCCGGGTCTTGGTGGGCGCGGCGACTGGCTCCTCGGCCCTTTCTGCCCGTTTCACGGTCTTGCGTGGTTTGGCAGGAAGTTCAGCGACCGGGGCGGCGGGCTTCGCGCGCGAAGGCGACGGGCTGCGTTTCGCGTTTCTTGCCAGACTGGCGCGCAGCGCCTCCATCAGGTCGATGACCTGGCCGCCATCGGCTGCTGCCTCTTCCTGAGGCGTGACGATCTGCTTGCCTGCAATCTTCGCGTCGATCGCTTCGAGAACGCGTTTCTTTTCCTTGTCCTCGTACTGGCTTGGGTCGTAGCTTTCTGCCTCGCCCTGTTCAATTATCTTTAGGGCAAGCTGTAATTCGTTGTCCGTGACAGATGCGTCCTCAATGTCCAGATCTTTCAGTGAGCGAACTGCGTCGCCCCATAGCAGTTGCTGGAAAATGAGGCCGTCGACGGTTGCCCGCACTTGCACCATATGGGTCTTCCCCTTCCAGTTCCAGGATGCCAGTGCGCAACGTTCACTCGCGAGAAGCGCCTTTTTGAGGAGGCTGTATGGCTTGCCACCGCGCTTGTCCGGTGTGATGAAGTACGCCTTGTCGTAATAGACCGGGTCTATTGAGCGGTCGGGCAGAAAGGCCAGAATCTCAACGATGTGACTCGGGCTTTCTTCGAGCGCCTTCAGTTCGTCCTTCGTGAAGACAACGAACTTCTCTTTCTCGAACTCGTAGCCTTTCTGCATCTCGGCGCGCTCGACCACCTTCCCGGTGGCTTTCGACACATATTGTTGCTGGACGCGCGAGCCGTCCGGGGCAAGGAGGTTGAAGCTGATGGTCTCGGACGCCGACGTTGCGGAATACAGGCGCACGGGAATGGACACCAGTCCAAACGATAGTGAAAGCGATGCGATCGAACGGGCAGCCATGAACGTCTCCTGATGTCAGAAGAAAGGAGGCGATCTGCGCCTCGGGGCCGATGCAAAGAGATTAGCACTCGTTCTTACGCCGGCGGTGACGACAACCAGCAGGTGACGTTCCAGCCGCGGACAGGCGCGAGGTTTGCTTCAGGGTCACCATCTTTCACATAAAAAGGAGAATCCAGATGGCAGACCAGCACAAGCCCGGCCAGATCGTTAAGACGTCAGGCATTTATAAGGTCGTGAAGGAGGGCGGTAACGGGCCGGAATTCGAGGTCACGAAGGCGAGCACTTCCCCCGCCGACGCGCTCCGGCAAGGGCGCGCATTACGAGCCCGTTCACGGTGCGACGCATTCGCACAAGCACAGCGAGCTCGGCAGCGGCGACAAGTAACTCCCTGCTGGCGCGTAACTGGGCGTCGCCTCGATTTGACATCGGGGCGACCCGGTAGCACCGCTGGCATGCAATTGCGTACGCAATGTTAGCGAGAGGTCGGTATCGTGGGCAGACCGCAGACAGGCTTGGCAATTTCCACTTCGGTACTCTTGCTGGCTGGCTGTGCGATGGGCACCGCGCCGTACACCGGCCGACACCTTAGCCAAACGGAGTGCCGCGACCTTGCCGCGCTCAGGGCCAATACGCCACCGACGATGGCGGAGCGCCAAAGCGAACTGAGCGCGCTGAGGAAGGCGGGCTATGACCCGTCGCTTTGGGATGACCCCTACTATCCAGACGATCTGCAGGCCGCACAGCGGCTCGCGACGACTGGTATGCCGGAATGCCAGCAGCCGTAGCTAAAGGCGAGGGTGCGTGCGTATCTGGCGGGCGTGAACTATAACGGGAAGGTCACGTCCGGAGGTCGCCATGTGGATATGCAACGGGTGTCAAATGGTGACGACGCTGCAACTGGCGGAGCCAAGTATGGACGACGAAGGGCTCTACTTCACCTGCCCGGTTTGTCACCGTCGCAACCCGCTGGTAGCCCTACCACGCAAAGATCCCGACGATCCCCTGGACCTGGAGCAGATTCGCGAGTAGATGAGGTTCGAGAGTTAGCTATCCGGTCGCCGCGGTACTCGGCTATAGATGGCCGAAGTGAGTCGGCGTCTGAGGCTCAGAGCGGCCACGAAGAGTCATTGGCCAACACCATCGCTCGGACATTGAGACGTCCCTTCTACCCAGGGACCGGACACTCAACCTGCGATGATAAACGGCGCGTGGCGGCCGCTGCGCTCGTTGACCGGTATGCTACGGCATCGCTCAATGCTCCCGAACCAACTGTTCACTGGTTCACTGGGTGCTGCCTTCGAATGGTCGCGACACCCCCCAGCAAGTCCTCGAACGGTTGTGTCTGCGTATCGACACCGAGCCCATTTAATGCGCAGTTCGTACAATCACAGGCCTTTCGTCTGCGGCGTCGCTGGCGGCAGCGTCTGATGCTGAGAAGCCGTCGGCTTTGGGCATCTGTAACGTGCAACGTGGAAACGGCGTCACCACGTTCTCTCTCGCCTCCTACGACAATCGGCAGAAAAGAACGGTGCGGTAGCGGACATAGTGATATCAAATTCCTGGCCGTTTACCCGATACATGAACAGCTTGCAATTCGGTCGCAATCTATTATTCTTCCATAACACTTTGCTAATCCGGGACGTAAATAAGCGCGGCATTGGAACTTTCTCGGTATGTCGGTTGCCCCTAAAATCAACCAGCGCGTTTTGAGAATTCTCCGCATGCGAGATAATTTTTTCTCATGAGTCTGGCGTTTTAACGGAGGCCCCAATGGGCGATGCTGTGGGAGTGATTTGCAATACGGGTGTGTGCACTGAGGTCGATCCGGCGACTGCACTCGTACTGCTGGCCCTTGATCAGCTGATCAAAGAACTAAATTCAAAAGAGCCCTTTGGGCCAAACGGCGAAATTGTCAAGGCCTTGCGCACCGCATGGAATGACATCGCTAACGGGCCGGGTGAAAACAACGACATTGTAAAGGCTCTCCGAAACGCGTACAGCGACATCACTAATGGACTGGGTAAGAACAATGACATTCGAAAGGCGCTAGAGGCGCTCGGCGTTAAATTTTAAAGGAGGCGTCAGTGGGTACCGTTTATAAGGAGCAATGCGCCGCATGGGGCAATGCAATCCGTCAAAAAGCTGACGAGTTCTACAATCATCAAATCGAAGAGACCAAAAATCTCATCAAAGATTCGATTGGCAAAGGCTTGAACCCCAAGGCGATCGAACTTGAAGGCGGCATAGCGACAGTTGATTACGAAATTTTATTGCAGCGGACCATTAATGCGAAGAATTCTGCGTACGCAGACTCCGAATCGCGTGAGGCAACTTGCAATGCGGCGGCACCGCCTGAGTGGGTCGGCGATACTCAGAAGATCACTGACTTCGCAATGACTGTTGCTCTGCTTCCATATGTCGCCCTTACACACGACTATGCAGCTCAAAAGATTGACCTTGGCGAAGTTTATAAGGGTCATACATTCGGGGGCGACAACGCTCTATTTCCCAAGGCGCGCGCGGATGTGCTAAGCGCACTTGGTATTGGAGGAGATACAGCCAAATTTTTATCAGATCCGGTTAACACTGCGCAACAGGTGGTTACTGATGTGATAGGAGCGATCGGAAAGGCTTTGCCCGACCTCCCTGTGCCTAATTTTCCAGAGATAAAGATCGACCTTCCAAAGTTCTGAAAGAAAAACTAAGGAGCTAACCTTGACCATTACGAACGCTCAGTGCAAGGCTTACGGCGATCAGATCCGTGCGAAAGTCGACGAATTTTTTGGACCGCGTTTATCCGAAACCCAAAAAATGATTGAGGAAGATACTGCCGCTGGCCACGATCCGACACACCACGAGATACAAGATGGGCTAGCGACGGTTAATCTCGTTCTGCTGCTAAAGAGAATGAACGAAATGAAGGAACTGGGGATGCAAAATGCGGTAGCGCATGAAAACGCCTGCGATAAAGACGCTGTCCCTGATTGGATCGGCGATGCGCAAAAAGTGAACGATATAGCCTTAGGGATTGCTATGCTTCCGTTCATCCTTCTTACGGGAAACCTCGCAGCAGCGCACGTCGACTTGGGCGCGGTCTACCACGGTCGGCCTTTCGGAGGTGAGAACGCACTTATTCCGAAAGTGCGTAGCGATGTTCTGGACTTTCTACAAATCCATGGCGACGTTCGAAAATTCATCGAGGATCCGATCAACGTTACTGCGGGCTTTTTCTCTCAGGGAATCGAAGATCTTAAGAATTGGCTAGAGAAACCTTTTGGCTAGCTTTCTCCACATAGGCAGCAATGGGACGATGAGGGTTCTCAGGACCCGCTCTGGCGTTTCGTACTCTCGGCGTTCTCGAGGCCTAACGCTTTGGACGATTCGCACGTAGAGGAAAGCATCACGGCACAAGTGCTCGTGCGTAACCTTCTTGCCGTTCCGTTTGCGTAGTGTGGGTCTCATCAGAACGGTGCACTCGTGGCAAGACGTCCGCGAGTCCGGGTCGATATAAAGGGGGGACAAGTGCTAAGCTCATCGTCGCTCGAAATAACAATCGGGATCTTCTTCGTCTATCTGCTCTTCAGCTTGGTATGTACGTCGGTGGTCGAGACCATCGCATCTGCAAGGAATCAGCGAGGGAAGACGTTGCTCGAGGGCATAAAGAATCTTCTCAATGATTCGACGTTTACTGGAATCGCGCAGCAACTTTATTCCCACGGCTTAGTCGACGGCATCTCAGAATACGCAAGCAAGACGGACAAGAAAACGCGAAGGCCATCTTACATACCTCCAAATATCGCCGCTTCAGCACTGGTCGATATTTTATCGACAATTGGCCGGGTCATTAACGACAAGGGCCAAGCGAGCGAGGAAATCGTCAGGTCTGCGAAACAAGCCAAAGAAGAACAGAACAAGGCTAACCTCGATAAAGAAATTAAAAAGGCAATCGACATGGGACGCACGCTCCCCAGCAATGCTTCCAGCGCGGATCTTCTGGACTCCCTTCACGAAGCGATCAAGTTATCCACGATAGGACACACGAACGACGCTCTGCGCGCGCTAGTTGAAAATGCACGCCAAGAAATGGCCGGTGCAAATCGAGGCCCTAATGCCACCCCAACACAAGGGAAGGAAGCTTTCCAAGCCAGCGTGGAGAAGTGGTACGCCCAGTCTATGGAACGTGTAACCGGCTGGTACAAGCGCTGGACGCAAATCCTGTTATATGTGGTGGCAATCATCGCTGTCTTCGGGGCCAACGCGGATACGATCATGCTCGCCAAGGTCCTGAGCACCAACGAGGCACTCCGTACGTCGTTCGTAACAGCCAGCAAAGAAGCGGTCCGGGATGGCAAGGATTCGGGATCGAAGGGCGCTACCGGCGCGTCATCGTCAGAAGCGGCGGCTACCGCGAACGCGGCTGCGTCGACGACCGTTACGACATCAGGAAGGCCGGGTAACGAAGCAAATGTGCTAAAGGCCGCAAAAATGGTCGAGCTTCCACTGGGTTGGACGACGTATGACAAGGACAACGGGGGACGCCCGACGGACTTCCCTAACTCGATTCCGCAATGGCTGTTGAAGGTCCTTGGTCTTGTCATTTCCGTGGCGGCCGTCTCCCTCGGCGCGCCGTTTTGGTTTGACATTCTGAGCAAATTCGTCAATATCCGGGGCGCAGGCACGCGCCCTGGACAGCACAACAAAAGCGGGCCGCGTCCCGACATTGCTAGTTGATACCGCCGACAGATCTACGTCGTTACCGCTTTCAAGGGTGAGTGGAATTTAGGTAGTAAAGGAAAAGAGGGCGATCCCCGCTAGAGGCCCGGTGGACGCTTAGGGCCAGCGCATTTCGCCCATAAAACCTGCTTTCTGCGAATGATTTCTTGCAATTCATGGCATCGAAAAATATGAACGTTCGCTTCACATTGTCACGGTCCACGTTGTTTTCTTTAGCAATCCCATCGCCGACTTGTCCAGAATCGGTCGTGTATTCATCACAGAAAGAGGGTTAGGGAAATGGCACTGCAGCGACACTTAAGGGCGGTTGTGCTAACTAGCTGTCTAACGCTTCTTGCTGGATGCAACACAGACGAAGAACTTTCCCAGCAGCAACTCAATATGCTCAGGGCGGAGGCGGATTCGCTCGAGGCAATGAAGAATGACCTTAGCTCGCATTCTGCCGGTGGCACCTTGGTGTTGGAGGGGCCGGGAACGGTCAGCATATTTGTCTCGAAGAACCTTATCAACTCCGGCCTCAAGGGGGTAGCTGGCGTAACCATGCCCATACCTGACGTCTCCGATGCGACGCTCACCATCAAGTCCGTGACCGCGGACCTGAGGCTAGGATATCCTCTCGTTACCGTCGACGCCGAAGCTACCAAGAAGGATATTGGACTGACACTGCAAGTTGTGGGCACCGCGCGCCTTGAGACCAAGATCGACCCTGCCAGCCCATCACAGTTGACGGTCAGCGTGCGACTTGAAGAACTAGTACCGCGCGCCCAATGGGGCATTTTCGACTTTAAGGTAGGCGGCTTCGTAAAGGATCTGATCAAGACGAAAGCGTCGAAAAAGCTAGGCGAAGTCGCAAAATTCCTGGTGCCAATTGCGACTGACATTCCTCTAGCGTTACCTGCGCATCAGATGCTCGTTAGATTTACCGGAGTCAGTGCTGTGGTGACGACACCGGCCCTGACCGTGACCGGTCACACTGCGGTATCGCGCATCCTTTGGCTTTCCGATGGCCTGCATGTCTATGGAACAGTAACCGCCCGGGTGGGATCATGAAAGTCATCATCGCACTCGCCATCCTTGCCGCTTGTGTACAAGCACTCGCCGATACAACAACGAGTATAGCGGAGCAACAAGCTCGCATAGCGGCCCTTCAGAAGGATGTGGGGTCGCTAGTGGCGCCTCTGCAGACATTCCATACTGACGTGCGCGTTTTCGCATCGCTCGAACCGATCGTTGCGGCGGTCGCTGACCTAAATGGACGGCCCTCAAATGAACGAACACTCACATTGCAATCGACAGCGGTGAACGGCCACATCGTCGACAACAATGGCCTGTGCAACAGCTTTGCTGAATTGCAGGGGCCCGGAGATTTGCACGCGCAAGGCGAGCTCACTGGGTTCCGCGCAGCGACGCAGGACGATGGCAGCATTCTACTTAACAGCCACGCAGCAACTAGTGGACATATTCAGTTACATGTGCAATTTTTCGGTCCACGCGTCTATCCGCCGTGGCCTCTTCCGAGAGGAGGAGGCGCCTGTCCCTATGGGGGAGGCAACGGCACTAGCATCGGTGCCGGCTTCAACAAAGATCTAGACCTCCACATCCGCGTCACGTTTGCACTGGCGCCTGATGGGCAATCGCTTACTTATCAAGCCATCCTTTATGACCCAACGAAGGTCGATGTCACCGTCAGTATTGGGCTCGGAGCGTTGGGGAACCTTGGCTATCCGATGTCGTTTGACATCCCGCAGAGTCCGTACACAGGACAATTCCCTTTGCTTGTCGCTAAGGGCGGGAGCTTTACCATTCCTGGTGAGAGGGGACCGCGTGAGTACGCTCTAGTGCTGAAGCCAGCA
>NZ_JARESV010000081.1:0-21662 GCF_046026985.1 Paraburkholderia sp. RL18-101-BIB-B | reverse complement strand
ATTCCTGAAAAAAGGCCGATGGAGGCACGCGTCGATGCAGTGCTGCGGGGGGCGCGTGACGCGGGCTTCGTGAGTCAGGAGTGTGGCGTGGCGGCGCTGACGGGCTGCCGTCGGCTAGATTACCGTTCTGTTATGTGGGCGCTGATGCGAATGCGCCGGGACGTGGCGTCGCGTGTCTTCAGGCGCGCGTAGATAACAAAACGGTAATCGGGAGGTCAGTGCTTCGACAGGGGAAATGACAAGAATGGCAAGCGTGGTTCAGGCCACGCATTGCTTGCCCCTAACCCGGAGAGACATCATGAAATTGCTTACCGCCGTTGCCGTCACCGCACTTAGCCTGGTGTTCGGCGCGAATGCCTTTGCGCAAACGAGTCCATCTGGGCCGACGCGCGCCGATGTGATGGCGCAGTTGCAGCAGGCACAGGCTGAAGGTTTGGTGCCGACAAGCAAAAACGACTATCCGCCGTCGGCCACCGAAGTGGCGCGAAATCGGGAGATCTATGCGATTCGGCACGGCACGGATGACGCCGCTGCGGCGCGCACGGCGCAGATGCCGGCAACGCAAGGGGAACCGGCTTCGAATTGAGGTGGGACGGTCCGGTTCCCCGCCGGCGACCGGTTGCTGACGCTACGAACGGTCGCGGTTGCGCGCCCGCGTTGCGCCAGTAATGACCGCGACGCCGAGCAGAATGACCGCCACGATGGCAATCGTATGTTGCGCGACGTGCATGGCCATCAATCCCCAGGACACGCCGCCGATCAGTATGATCCAGCCAACCAGATATATGAGCAGGGTCATCTTTTCTCCTAGTTCGAGTCGACGTAGTAGGTCTATCGAGTAGCAGGATTCGCGCCCGACGCCGGCTGGTCGCGCCGGCGTTCGGAAGCTGAAGGAGAATAGCGCGATGACGAAGTGCGGCTCGCCCGCTTCAACCGCAAGCCGGCGCGGCCTTCTTGCACGCCTCGGCCAGTTGCGGCGGCGGATCTTTCTTGAACACGGTCTTATAAGACTCGAGCACGTTCGACTGAATCACCGGCAACGATTGCACGCCGATCCATGCCGGCGGCGTCTGGCCGATCAGCGCCTTCATCATCGCCATCGCCTCGGCGACGCCTTGATCGTACGGACGCTGCGAGCCGGTGGCCTTCAGCGGTCCGCCCTTGGCGATTTCGATCGCGGATTGAAGTCCCAGATCGACCGTCGTCATGGGGATATTCACGCCTTGCGCGCGCATCGACGTGAGCGTGTCCAGCGCCGGCTGATCCCAGACGGCGAATAGACCCTTGACGTCAGGATTGCCGGTGAGGAAGTCGCCCGCGATCTGCCCGACTTTGGACGGGTCCGTGAAAGCGACCTGCTTGATCTTGATGTCCGGACGGTTTTTCTTCAGCCAGTCGTTGACGGCCTTGGTCCGCTCCGTCGTGCTGAAGTAATCCACGCCGAAATTCACGAGCCCGACCGTTGCGCCTTGCGGCACGCACGAGGCAAGCACTTTGGCCGCGATCTGGCCGTTGCCTTCGCTGTCCGCCGAGATCATCGCCGAGTATTCCTCCGGATGCTTCAGGCCGGTCGGCACGTTGTCCATGAAGACGAGCTTGATGCCGGCCGCGGACACTTTCTTGTAGGTGGCGGCCGTCGCCGTGCCGTCGACCGGAATCGAGATGATGCCGTTCGGGTGGCGCTGGATCGTGTTCTCGATATCGGCGATCTGCTTGTCCACCTGATATTCGGCCGACGCCGTGCCGATCACTTCCACGCCGTACTTCTTCAGCGTATCGGTGATGCCCGCCACCTGCAGTTGCGACCAGTCGAGATTCATGGTCTGCATCGAAATGCCGACCTTGAACTTGCCGGCTTTGATCTTGGCGATGTCGGCGTCGGTCAGCTTCACGGCATCCACCGAGGCGGCTTTTTCGCCGTTCGGTCCTTGCCCGACAATCGTCTTCGGTCCGATCGATCCCGCAGGCAGGCTGGTTACGCATTGCGCGTAAGCGCCCGAGGAAGCCAGACAAGCGGCGGCGGCCGCCGCCACGACACTGGCTAACGCTATTCTTGAGCCACGACGTTGTTTCATGTTTCTCCTCCGTTGGTCTGCATGTCTGTGCTTCACGTCTTCACGTCCGAACTACTCTGTTTCTTGCCTACTTTCTGGTGAAGGCAACCGCCGCGACGATGATCACGCCTTTGATCACCAGTTGCAGCGACGAACTCACACCGAGCAGCACCAGCCCGTTATTGAGCGTGCCGATGATCAGACTGCCGAGCAGCGTCCCCAGCGCGAAGCCGCGGCCGCCGAACAGACTGCAGCCGCCCAGCGTGACGGAGGCGATCACATCCAGCTCCATGCCTTGCACGACATCGGGCCGCGCCGCGTGCGAGCGCGCCGAGAGCACGAGCGCGGCGAGTCCGGCCAGCATGCCGGTGAGAATGAAGGCGAGGGTGGTCACGCGCCGCGTGTTGATGCCCGAATAGAGCGCCGCCGTCGGATTGCCGCCCGCCGCGTAGATCTGCCGGCCGAACACGCTGTAGTGCAGCAGCAGAATGCCGGCGATCACGGCGAGCAGCGTCCAGATGATCGGCACCGGCACGCCGAAAATATCGCCCTCGCCGAAGATCGAGATGAACGAGTCGTTGTCGATGATCACGGGCTTGGTGGTCGTGACCATCAGCGCGAGTCCGCGCGCGGCGCTCAGGGTGCCGAGCGTGACGAGAAACGAAGGAATGTTGACCCGCGTGGTCACGATCCCATTGATCGCGCCGACGATCGCGCCGGTGCCGATGCCGGCAATCGCGCCGATGACCCAGTTGTTGCCCACATACGCCATGGCGAGCGCCGCGGACATGCCCGAGAGCGCCAGCGTCGAGCCGACCGACAGATCGATCTGCCGCGCAATGATCACGAAGGTCATGCCGATCGCGATGATCGAGACCAGCGCGGTTTGCCGGCCGATATTCAGGAAGTTGTCGATGGACAAGAACCACGGCGACGCGAAGCTGAACACCACTAGCAGAATTGCGAACGCGGCATAGAGCGCATAGGGCCGGTCGCCTTGCAGCAGGGCTTGCGCGATGCGCCGCATACGGCTTTTCTGCGGCGGCGATGCCTGCCGTTCGGCCGTCAGCGGCGAGACAGATTCATTCATGTTGCGGGCGCCTCGAGGGAAGAACGGGAAAGTTGGATCAGGTGATGCAGCGCTTCGGCGTTGGCGAGTTCGGCGCGCTCGACGGTGTTGACGATGCAGCCGTCCGCGACAATCGAAATCCGGTCGCACAGGCGCAGGAGTTCGTCGAGGTCCGACGACACGATGAGCACGCCGGTGCCCGCCTGCGCGGCGTCGCTCACCACGCCGTAGATTTCCTCGCGCGCGCCGACATCCACGCCGACGGTCGGCTCGTCGAGCATGAGCAACTTGGGACGCGGATGATTCCACTTCGCGAAGACCACTTTCTGCTGATTGCCGCCGGATAAAAACTTGACCGCGGTGGAGGAGTTGGGCGCCTTGACGGCCAGCTCTTTCATGGAGCGCTTCGCCTGCTGAACGGCGGCCTGGCTGCGCAGCCATCCCCAGCGGGAAAAATGCGGCAAGCGCGGCAGCGTCAGGTTGCGTTCGATCGAATGGTCGAGCACGAGGCCTTCGAGATGACGGTCTTCGGGCACCAGCGCCACGCCGAGTTGAATGGCCTCGGCGGGCGTGATGCGGGCACGCGTTCGGCCTTCGATCTCGATGGCGCCGGCGTCGACGGAGCGAAGGCCGAAGATGGTTTGCAGAATCTCGGTGCGGCCGCTGCCGATCAATCCCGCGAGTCCGTGGACTTCGCCGCGGCGAAGCACCAGGTCGATGTGATGCAGGCGGTCGTTGCTGACGTTCGATAACTTGAGCACGGGCGCAGCGCCGGCATTGGACGCTTCTTCGGAGGTCGCCGCAGTGCTCGCGGTTGCGGCAACCGCTCCATCGCCCACCGCTGTTTTCTGCCGTGCCTGCAACGCGGCATGAGCGGGACCGACGATGGCCGCCACCAGTTGCTTCATATCCGTTTGCGCCGTCGTGAACGTGCCGGCATTCGCGCCGTCACGAAACACGGTGACGCGCTGCGAAATCCGGAACACCTCGTTCAACCGATGCGTCACATAGATCACGCCGACGCCGCGAGCCGTGACCGCGCGGATCGCGTCGAACAGAATCTGCTCTTCGCCGCCGGTCAGCGCGGAAGTGGGTTCGTCGAGAATCAGCACGCGCACTTCGCCCATCAGGGCCTTGCAGATCTCGGTCATTTGCCGGTAGGCGAAGGGCAGCGAGCCGACCGGCACTTTCGGATCGAGCGGAATGCCATGCGAGCGCAAAAACTCGCCGACCGTGGCCATGAGCTGGCGGTTCTTCACGAAGCCCAGACGCGTGCGCGGCTCGCGGCCCAACATGAGATTGGCGCCGACCGACAGGGATTCGACGAGACTCAAATCCTGGTAGACAACGGCGACACCCGCATCACGCGATTGCGCCGGCGAGCCGAACGCCACTGTCTGGCCGGCGATTTCGATGACGCCGTCGTCGTAGGCATGCACGCCGCTGAGGATCTTGATCAGCGTGGATTTGCCCGCGCCGTTTTCGCCCAGCAGGGCGTGGACTTCGCCGGGCAACACTTCGAGGTCGACGCCGCGCAGCGCTTGCACGCCGCCAAATCGTTTGGTGACGCCCGCAACACGGATCAATGGAACCTGAGGCGATGACGCGGCCGCGACCGCAACCGGCTCACTCATCTGGCATGTCTCCTTCGTCCACGCGACGAAATTCTTTTCTTTGTATAACGCTATCCGGTCGAAACCGTGTTGTGATCTTCGCATCATGAATATGGTGCGTCAATAACATTCACGGGCCTTCGCCGGGCTTCAGCGGTTGTTCGTGTAACGATTGCTCGCAAAGCTTGTTATGATTCTATCAATCGTTGTAGCATAAGTGCGAACAAATTGTCGGCGGCTGTTGTGCGTCGCATCATATTTTCGGATGTCTTATGCCAGAAGCCCCATTGCAGTCTTCCTCGGTCGTCGCGCTGCGCGGCACACCGATCGTCCATCCCGAGCGCAATCCGGGTATGCCGTTCGACGCGTCCTGGCTCGACGGCCTGCGCGTCAATCAGTCGGCGGTGGAACGGCGCACCGCCACGCTCGGCACGCGCCGCAGCGTGAAGAAAGATGCGCAGGCGGCCTGGCTGCTCAAGGCCGTCACCTGCATCGACCTCACCACGCTCAACGGCGACGACACCGAAGGCCGCGTGCGCCGGCTCTGCGCAAAAGCGCGCCAACCGGTGCGCGCCGATCTGCTCGAAGCGCTCGGCATCGCACCGCAAGGCATCACGACGGGCGCGGTGTGCGTGTATCACCGGTTCGTCGCAGCGGCGGTCGATGCGCTGCACGGCAGCGGCATTCCGGTTGCGGCGGTATCGACGGGTTTTCCCGCCGGCCTGATCCCGCATCCGTTGAAGCTGAAAGAGATCGAAGCGTCGGTCGCGGACGGCGCGCAGGAAATCGACATCGTCGTCACGCGTGAATATGTGCTCACCGGCAACTGGCAGGCGCTCTACGACGAAGTGCGCGACTTCCGCGCGGCTTGCGGCGCGGCGCATCTGAAGACCATTCTCGCCACCGGCGACATCCGCACGCTGTCGAACGTGGCGCGCGCCTCGATGGTCTGCATGATGGCCGGCGCCGACTTCATCAAGACATCCACCGGCAAGGAAGGCGTCAACGCGACGCTGGACGTGTCGCTCGTGATGGTGCGCATGATCCGCGAATACCAGGAGCGCACCGGCGTGCTGATCGGCTTCAAACCGGCGGGCGGCGTATCAACTGCGAAGTCGGTGCTGTCGTATCAGATCCTGATGAAGGAAGAACTCGGCCGTGCGTGGCTCGAACCGGAGCTCTTCCGCATTGGCGCATCGAGCCTGCTGGCCGATATCGAACGCCAGCTCGAACATTACGTGAGCGGCCGTTACTCCGCTTTCAACCGTCACCCCGTAGCCTGAACAGAAGACCGATCCCATGAGCGTAGCCGAGTATTTTTCATCGATGGAGTACGGTCCCGCACCCGAGGACGATCAACCCGCGCGCGCCTGGCTGGCGCAGCATGAGGGCAGCTTCGGGCATTTCATTGGCGGTGCGTGGCATGCGCCCGCGGCGGGTGAGCGCTTCGCTTCGCACGCGCCCGCGACGGGCGAGCAACTCGCGGAGATCGCCCAGGGCGACGCGGCCGACATCGACGCAGCGGTGGCCGCCGCGCGCGCCGCGCAGCCGGGCTGGCTCGCGCTAGGTGGCGCGGGACGGGCACGCCATCTGTACGCGCTCGCGCGCATGGTGCAGCGTCATAGCCGGCTCTTCGCCGTGCTCGAAGCGCTCGACAACGGCAAGCCGATCCGCGAAACGCGCGACATCGACGTGCCGCTCGTCGCGCGCCACTTCCTGCATCACGCGGGGTGGGCGCAGTTGCAGGAGAGCGAGTTCGCCGATTACGCGCCGCTCGGCGTGGTCGGTCAGATCGTGCCGTGGAATTTCCCGCTACTGATGCTCGCGTGGAAGATCGCGCCGGCCATCGCCACGGGCAACTGCGTCGTGTTGAAGCCTGCTGAATACACGCCGCTCACCGCGTTGCTGTTCGCCGAACTCGCGCATCGCGCGGGCTTGCCCGCCGGCGTGCTGAACGTCGTCACGGGCGACGGACGCACGGGCGCGGCGTTGGTCGAGCATCCGCAGGTCGACAAGATCGCCTTTACCGGCTCCACCGAAGTGGGCCGGCTGATCCGTTCGGCCACGGCCGGTTCGGGCAAATCGCTGACGCTCGAACTGGGCGGCAAGTCGCCCTTCATCGTCTTCGACGATGCGGACCTGGACGGCGCGGTCGAAGGCGTCGTCGACGCGATCTGGTTCAACCAGGGGCAGGTCTGCTGCGCGGGCTCGCGGCTGCTCGTGCAGGAAGGCATCGAGGCGCGCTTCATCGCCAAACTGAAACGGCGCATGGAGACGCTGCGCGTGGGCACGTCGCTCGACAAGAGCATCGACCTCGGCGCGATCGTCGATCCGGTGCAACTCGAGCGCATCCAGTCGCTGGTGGAAACCGGCCGCCGTGAAGGCTGCTCGGTGTGGCAGTCGCCTGACACGACGATGCCTGCTAACGGCTGTTTTTATCCGCCGACGCTCGTCACTGGCGTGGCGCCGGCTTCCACACTGGCACAGGAAGAAATCTTCGGCCCTGTGCTGGTGACCATGAGCTTTCGCACGCCCGATGAAGCGATCTCACTCGCCAACAACTCGCGTTACGGACTCGCCGCGAGCGTGTGGAGCGAAACCATCGGCCGCGCGCTCGATGTCGCGCCGCGGCTCGCAAGCGGCGTCGTCTGGATCAACGCGACGAATCTGTTCGACGCGGCGGTCGGCTTTGGCGGCTATCGCGAATCGGGTTATGGCCGTGAAGGCGGACGTGAGGGCATCTACGAATATCTGAAACCGCGAGCCTGGCTCAATCTTGCGGAGCGTCGCAAGACGCGTCTCGTGGAGAGCGCGGCCACGCTCGGTCCGTTGTCGAACGTGACGTCGATCGATCGCACCGCGAAACTCTTTATCGGCGGCAAGCAGGCGCGTCCTGACAGCGGCTATTCGCTGCCGGTGCATGCGCCGGACGGCACGCCCGTTGGCGAAGTGGCCGCGGGCAATCGCAAGGACATCCGTAACGCGGTCGAAGCGGCGCGCGCGGCGCAGAAGTGGTCGCAGGCGAGCACGCATAACCGCGCGCAAGTGCTGTTCTATCTGGCGGAAAACCTGGCCGTGCGCGCGGACGAATTCGTGCGCCAGCTCGTGGTGCGAAACGGGGCGACGGAAGCCGCGGCGCGTGCCGAAGTGGACGCCTCGGTGCAGCGTCTTTTCACTTACGCGGCTTGGGCCGACAAGTTCGACGGCGCGGTGCATACGCCGCCGTTGCGTGGTGTCGCGCTGGCCATGCATGAGCCGCTCGGCGTGATCGGCATCGCCTGCCCGGACGAAGCGCCGCTGCTCGGCTTCGTTTCGCTGGCGGCGCCCGCGCTGGCGATGGGCAATCGCGTGGTGGTGTTGCCGAGCGAGGCGTCGCCGCTCACGGTTACCGACTTCTATCAGGTGGCCGAGACGTCCGACGTGCCCGGCGGCGTGCTGAACATCGTCACGGGCGAACGCGGCGCATTGCTGCCCGCGCTCGTCAAGCACGACGACGTCGATGCGCTCTGGTGCTTCGGCAGCGCGGCGGATTCGACGCTGGTCGAGCGTGAATCGGTCGGCAATCTGAAACGGACGTTCGTCGATCACGGCCGCCAGTTCGACTGGTTCGACCGTTCGAGCGAAGGCCGGCCGTTTCTGCGCCAGGCCGTGCAGGTCAAGAACATCTGGATACCGTACGGAGATTGACCGCCAAGCCGGCAGCCGTACCAAACGTCTTAAAGTAAAGACACGCACGCCAACCAGAAAATGGAGGAGACAACGTGCTGAAGAATCTGGATCCGCTGTTGCATGCCGAAGTGCCGCGCGCATTTCAGGCATCGAAGGACGTTCCCTTTAACCCGGCTGTTCAGCAACAAGGGGAACGCGCATGAACACGTCTACGCAACCAAACGGTCGCGTCGTCATTCTCGGCATCTACGTCACCGATCTGACGTTTCGCGCCGGACGCATGCCGCAGATCGGCGAGACCATCGCGGGCACGGCGTTCGCGATGGGGCCGGGCGGCAAGGGCTCGAATCAGGCGGTCGCGGCCGCGCGTGTCGGCGCGGAAGTGGTGTTCTGCACGCGCATCGGCAACGACGCGTTCGGCTCTATCGCACGCGCCACGTGGGCCGCAGAAGGCATCACGGCGCGCGCGTCGGTGATCGACGGCGTCTCGACCGGTGCGGCGCACATTTTCGTGGACGACAACACCGGCATGAACGCGATCATCGTCGCGTCCGGCGCGGCCGGCACGATGGAAGCCGCCGACGTCGACGCAATCGAAGCCGATATCGCCGCCGCCCGCGTGTTCGTCACGCAACTCGAACAGCCGCTCGAAGCCGCGCGGCGCGGGCTGGAAGTGGCGCGTAAGCATGGTGTCATCACCGTGTTCAATCCGGCGCCCGCCATGCCGCTCGACGACGCCATCTTCCCGCTGTGCGACTACATCACCCCGAACGAAACCGAAGCGGCCGCGCTCACCGGCGTGCCGATCGCGAATGCCGACGACGCCCGCCGCGCCGCTGACGTGCTGCTCGCCAAAGGCGTCGGCACGGTCATCGTCACGCTGGGCGAGGGCGGCGCGCTGCTGCATTCGGCGGAGCAATCGATCCTCGTGCCCGCTTACCACTGCGGCCGCGTGGTGGAAACCGCCGGCGCCGGCGACGGCTTCACGGGCGGCTTCGCGGCAGCGCTCGCACGCGGCGACGACGCCATTACGGCATTGCGTTTCGGTTGCGCGCTCGCGGGCATTTCCGTGACGCGTCCGGGCACGGCGCCTTCCATGCCGACACTCGACGAAGTGAATCAAGTGCTGAGCCAGCCGGCCGGCGTGTCCCAGTCATCCTGACCGTTTGCGAAGCCCGAAGGAGCGTGTCGTCACCATGAAGTCTTCGTTCACCGCTGGAAAACTGTTCGGCGACCGGCAACTGAATTTCCTGCTGATCGTCAACGTGCTCGTCGTGCTGGTCGCGACGTGGCTCTCGCGCGGCCAATTCGTCGATATCGACAATCTGCAGTCGATGGGCGGCCAGTTGCCCGAGCTCGGCCTGCTCGCGCTCGGCATCATGCTCTCGATGGTGTCGGGCAACGGCGGCATCGACCTGTCCGGCGTCGGGCTCGCCAACCTGTCGGGCATGGTCGCCGCGTTGATCGTGCCGCGCTTCGTCAACGGCGACGATTCGCCCGCGCTTTACACGTCACTCTTCTGCGTGATCGTGGTGGTGATGGGTTTGCTTGGCGGACTGCTGAACGGCGTGGTGATCGCGCGCCTCAGACTCACGCCGATTCTCTGCACGCTCGGCACGCAGCTGCTGTTCACCGGCTTCGCGGTGGTGCTCAGCAACGGCGCCTCCGTGCATGTCGACTACGTGGACCCGTTGTCGAATATCGGCAACGGCACGGTGTTTCAGGTGCCGATCGCGTTCTGCATATTTATCGCCGCGGTGATCGTGCTGGGGTGGCTGCTCAAGCGCAGTCCATTCGGCCTGCGTCTCTATCTGATGGGCACCAATCCCAAGGCGGCGTTCTACGCCGGCATTCCGCGCGCGCGCATGCTGATCACGACGTATGCGATGTGCGGCGTGCTCGCGTCGCTGGCCGGGCTGATCAGCGCGACGCATACGTCGAGCGCGAAATGGGACTACGGCAATTCCTATCTGCTGATCGCGATCCTGATCGCGGTGATGGGCGGCGTGAATCCCGCAGGCGGGCATGGCCGCATCATCTGCGTGTTCTTCGCCGCGACGGTGCTGCAGTTTCTTTCCAGCCTGTTCAACCTGATGGGCGTGTCGCAGTTCTTCGGCGATTGCGCGTGGGGGTTTCTGTTGCTGCTGTCGCTGGCGTTTGCGGGCGGCGAACGGGTGCGCGCCATCTTTGGTTTCGGCGGCGCAAGCAATGCCGGCGCTTCAAGTGCAGCGCCTAAGCGTTAGTGGCGCGCGACAAGGTTTCAGTACGCGGCGGACAACGAGCCCTGGCTGTCCGCGACGATCAAGTGGGCAACATCGAACGATAAAGGAGACTTTGCATGAAATTGACTCGACTGGGTGCCGCGCTCGCAGCGGCCGCGCTGACGGTAGGTGTGATCGCTGCCGCGCAGGCTGCCACGAACGAAACGATCGTCACGGTCGTCAAGGTGACCGGCATCAACTGGTTCAACCGGATGGACGACGGCGTCAAGCAGTTCGCCAAGGACAACCCCAACATAAACGCGTATCAGACCGGGCCCGGCCGCGCGGATGCGGCGCAGCAACTGAAGATCATCGAAGATCTGATCGCCAAGAAGGTCACCGCCATTGCCGTGGTGCCCTACGATCCGCCGACGCTCGAACCGGCGCTGAAGAAGGCGATGGATCGCGGCATCAAGGTGGTCACGCATGAAGCCGACAATGCCAAGAACACGATGGTCGACATCGAGGCGTTCGACAACACCGCCTACGGCGCCGGCCTGAACGAGCGTCTCGCCTCGTGCATGCACGACGACGGCAAGTGGGCCGTGCTGGTGGGTTCGCTCGGCAGCCGCTCGCAGGTGCAATGGGCGGACGGCGGCATCGGCAACGCCAAGGCCAAGTATCCGAAGATGAACCTGGTCGAGCCCAAGCTCGAAACCAATAACGACGGCGAGCGCGCCTATGAAGTCGCCAAGGAAGTGCTGCGCAAGCATCCGGACCTGAAGGGCTTCCAGGGTTCGTCGTCGCTCGACGTGATCGGCATCGGCCGCGCGGTGGAAGAGGCCGGCATGCAGGGCAAGATCTGCGTCTACGGCACGGGCCTGCCGACCGAAGCCGGCAAGTTCCTCGAAAGCGGCGCCATCAACGGCATCGCGTTCTGGGATCCGAAGCTCGCGGGCATCGCGATGAACAAGGTCGCGCAGATGCTGGTGGACGGCAAGACGGTCGAGAACGGCGCCGACCTCGGCATTCCTGGCTACACGAAGGTCACGGTCGCGAAGGGACCGGGCAAGGGCATCATTGTGCGCGGCCAGGGCTGGGTGAACGTCGACAAGACGAACTACAAGCAGTATCCGTTCTGAGCTTTCTGGCGGCTTTGACTTTTGTTTCATGTGTCACGGCGTCCCCGAAAGGGGACGCCCCAACCTGCGACTCGCCACAATGAATCAAGACGCAACCTCACCGAAGTCACCACAGTCCGACGTTTCGCAGCCATTCCTGGAGGTGGTCGGCGTGCACAAGCGCTTCACTGGCGTGCATGCGTTACGCGGCGTGAGCCTGTCGTTCGAGCGCGGCCAGATCTATCACCTGCTCGGCGAAAACGGTTGCGGCAAGAGCACGCTCATCAAGATCATTTCCGGTGCGCAGCCACCCGACGAAGGCGAACTCGTGATCGAAGGCGTGCGGCACGCGCGGCTCTCCGCGCTCGAATCGCTCGCGGCCGGTATCGAGACCGTTTATCAGGATCTCTCGTTGCTGCCCAATATGAATGTGGCGGAAAACGTCGCGCTCACGTCCGAGTTGGCCACGCACGCGGGCAAGCTGGCCCGCACCTTCGACCGGCGCGAGCTGGCCCGCACGGCGGCGCGCGCGCTCGAAGCGGTCGGGCTGCCCGGCAACGCCGAGTTTCAGACAACGCTGATCGAGCAATTGCCGCTCGCCACGCGGCAGCTCGTGGCGATTGCCCGCGCGATCGCCAGCGAGGCGAAGTTCGTCATCATGGACGAGCCCACCACGTCGCTCACGCAGAAGGAAGTCGACAATCTGATCGCCGTGCTCGCCAATCTGCGCGCGCAGGGCGTCACCGTGCTGTTCGTCAGCCACAAGCTCGACGAGTGCTATGCGATCGGCGGCGAAGTCATCGTGCTGCGCGACGGCCAGAAAATGGCGCAAGGACCGATCGCGCAATTCACCAAGGCGCAGATCAGCGAGTTGATGACGGGGCGCCATCTGTCGAACGAGCGTTATCGTGAAGGCGCCTGCGAGCCCAACGTCGTGCTCGATGTGCGCGGTTATACGCGCGCCGGCCAATTCAGCGATGTGTCGTTCGCGCTGCACGGCGGCGAGATTCTCGGCATTACGGGTCTGCTCGACTCGGGGCGCAATGAACTTGCGCGCGCGCTCGCGGGCGTCGCGCCGGCGCAATCCGGGCAGGTGATGCTCGACGGCAAGGCCGTCTCACTGCGCACGCCCTCGGACGCCAAGGAGCATCGCATCGGCTATGTGCCGGAAGACCGCCTGAACGAAGGGCTCTTTCTCGACAAACCGATCCGCGACAACGTGATCACCGCGATGATCTCCAGCCTGCGTGACCGCTTCGGGCAGATCGACCGCACTCGCGCGCAGGCGCTCGCGGAACAGACGGTGAAGGATCTGCAGATCGCCACGCCGGGTGTCGACAAACCCGTGCAATCGCTGTCGGGCGGCAACCAGCAGCGCGTGCTGATCGGCCGCTGGCTCGCCATCGACCCGCGCGTGCTGATCCTGCATGGACCGACAGTCGGTGTCGACGTCGGCTCGAAGGACATCATTTACCGCATCATGCAGCGCCTGTCGCAACGCGGCATCGGCATCATCCTGATCAGCGACGACTTGCCGGAACTGCTGCAGAACTGCGACCGCATCCTGATGATGAAGAAAGGGCGTGTCGCCAGCGAATACCAGGCCGACACGCTGAGCGAAGCCGATCTGTATCATGCGCTGCTCTCGGAAGCCGCATAAAGGACGTCTCTACTCATGAACTCGCGCCTCGATTCGCGCCTGAACCAGACCATGACCACCCCGACCGTCGTCGAAGTCGCCCCCGAGGTCAAGCCGCCGAGCTTGCGGGCCAAGCTCGCGCGCAATCCCGAATGGTTCACCCTGGCATTGATCGCGGTGACGTGCCTGATTGTCGGTGCGATCAATCCGCGTTTCTTCCAGTTGGCGACGCTGTTCGACCTGTTGCATTCGGCGACCACGATGTCGCTGTTCGCGTTAGGCACGCTCGTCGTGCTGGCGTCCGGCGGGATCGACGTGTCGTTCACCGCCATTGCCGCGCTGACGATGTACGGCATCACCAAGGCCGTGTTCGCGTGGTGGCCGGACGCGCCGTTTGCACTGATCCTGATCACGGGCGCGCTCGGCGGCATCGTACTTGGCGTTGTCAACGGGGTGCTGGTGCATCGGCTGAAAGCGCCTTCGCTGATCGTCACGATCGGCACGCAGTATCTGTATCGCGGGCTGTTGCTGACGTTCATCGGCACGACGTTCTTTATGAACATTCCGCACAGCATGGATCATTTCGGCCGCATTCCGCTGTTTTTCTATCACACGGCTGATGGCTTGCGCGCCGTGCTGCCGGTGTCGGTGATAGCGCTGGTGGCGGCCGCGGTGGTCACGTGGTGGCTCCTGAATCGCACGATGATGGGACGCGGCGTCTATGCGATGGGCGGCAGCCTCGCGATTGCCGAGCGGCTCGGCTACAACCTGCGCGCGATCCATCTGTTCGTGTTCGGCTATACCGGCATGCTCGCCGGCATCGCGGGCATTCTGCACGTATCGAACAACCGGCTTGCGAATCCCTTCGATCTGGTCGGCTCGGAACTCGATGTGATCGCGGCGGTGATTCTGGGCGGCGCGCGCATTACGGGCGGCACGGGCACGGTAGCCGGCACGTTGCTCGGCGTGGTGCTGGTCACGCTGATCAATAGCGTGCTGATTCTGGTGGGCGTGCCGAGCACCTGGCAGAAGGTGATTATCGGCGCGTTTATTCTGATCGCCGGGACGTTGTTCGCGTTGCAGCGTAAGAACTAGAAGAGTTGCGGCCTTTGCATTGCTAACGCCGCAATGCAGAGGCACGCATACGCGCTCACCGGCGCTTGCGGAGTTCCTGGCCTTTCTCGGTGATGATGGAATCGAAGTCGTCGACTTGCGAGAAACGCACCGCTTTGACGACGCCGAACTTGCTCTGATCCACCACCAGATGCCGCTCGACTGCGCTCGCCATAGCCGCCTGCTTGAGGGCGACCTCGTGAAAATTCCAGCACGTCACACCGCGCGCCGCGTCCACGCCGCCGGCGGAAATGAATGCTTTGTTGATGCCCATGCGGCGCAGCATCTCCAGACTTTCTTCACCTGCGAACGAATCTGACGAAGGTACATAGACGCCGCCCAGCAGAATCATCCGCACATTGGGTTTGCGCCGCAAAATTTCCGCGACGTTCAGCGAGTAGCACACCACCGTGACATGCCGCTCGACCGGAATCAGCCGGGCCAGCGTGGTGAGCGTCGTGCCGCAGTCGATGAACAGCGTTTCGTTGTTGCCGATGAGGCCCGCCGCGATCGCCGACGCCTCGGCTTTGGCCTGCGCGAAGTGGTCTTTCTCTTCTTCGAGTGAATAGCCGGCGTTGTTCGGTACGTCGGTCGCGCTGACGATATAGCCGCCGAGATACGTGAATCGCTCGGGACTGCCCGCAATGTCGCGCCGGACAGTCATTTCCGAAACGCCCAGCAGGCCGGCGGCGTCGCGCAGGCGCATCACGTTTTGCCTGGCCAGCGCATCGGCAAGGGCGCGGAGGCGGTCGGGTTTCAGCATGGAGCTCCTGTCGCGCAGTATGGGAGGGCGTTATGTTTTGTTCGATTTGGTGAAAGAATTATAACAAGAGGCGGTGCGCACGGCGAGCGAGATATCGGTCGATTGAGAGGACCGGCGGCACGCGTTTCCTGGTTCCGCCGATGCCGCAGTTGGCAAACGCAGCAGTGCTGGCGATGCTCAATGCGAATGCGGCTGAAGCGAGCAGGGCGTTGGATTTTATTGCGTCGATTTGTTAAATGAAGCGAGGCGTTTATTTGATCGGCGGCGGGCCGGGCGGAATGTGCGATTATCGCGGAGAAAGACATGGGGCGGCACACGATTGCATTCAGCATGGATGCATGATTTTTTAATTCGCAGCACGCCACGCCATTCATTCATTTACATTTCTGTAAGCCTCGTTATAATCCGAACGCTTACGTCGCGGCTTTTTGCGGCCGGAGAAAAACCGACAACATCACATGCGAAACGGATAACGATAATGGCTGGCGGACAAAATATCAAAACCCTGTGTGAGAACCACTGGACGCAATGGAAAGCCGATTGCAGCGGCTTCCTGAAGGCAGTCGCCGCGGATCTCGATATTACGCTGACGGGTGATGCGAACAGCATTATCGACGCCATTGGCCGCGCACCGTGGACTCAACTCGGTTCGGATGCCGACAAGGCCGTCGCTTATGCCGGACTCGGCTATCTGGTGGTTGCCGGATTGAAGGCGACGCATCACGGCCATGTCGTGATTATCATGCCGGGTCAATCGAAACCTTATCCGCTTGCGTATTGGGGCCGATATGGCGGCGTCGGACGGAAAAACACCGCCATTAACTTTTCCTGGACGCATGCGGATCTCGCGAATGTTCAGTATTACGCCATCAAACCATGAAGCAGAGTCTTATCACGCGTGCGGTCGTGACCGTTGCCGGTCTGTTGATCTCGGGTCCGGTTGCCCTCGCGCAATCATGTCACTACAGCGAAGTGAATCCCGGCACGGGCAAGGTCAGCGTCGGCGATCTGTCAATCGATCTGGGTCAGAGCGACGGCACGGATAGTCCGACGGCCTGGCTCGGTCCGGTCACGCTGAGCCGTGCGGGCGGGGCATCGTGCTCCGTGGATCCTAACGTTAGCATCGTCGAGCGGCCGCTTTATACGAACGGCAAGCAGCTTCTCGTCTCCACGTATTCCGGCAGCGAGCAGGTGGTTTACGCGATCGATTCAGCGACCTGCAAGATCCAGTGGAAGAGCGCTTCGTTTTCCGGCAAGGTCAAACTGAGCGGCAATCGTCTGCAACTGGACAAGCGCAAGGTGAAACTAGGCTCGAACTGCACGCCTTGAAAGAGCCTGAAGGTTCGCGCTGTGTGCCATCAAGTTGAGCGAGCCGATCGACGATCATCTCGCTCAAGTCGCTTTTGAAGGCCACGCAAGCGCAGCGCGCGACTCTTGCGCCTCCGCCGCGAGATATCGGCCGGGCGTCGTTCCCATCGCTCTGCGGAACACCAGAGGGGAGGGAAGTCGATCACATCAGGCACTTCGTGTCATGACCTCAGGGAATTACCTGAGACGCGAAAACAATGGTTTTCGTCTACCTTTTCCGATACTGAGTCGGTTTACGCTGAATGCCGGGTGCTCAAGGAGCTTTGATGACTGCTCTGGACCAGATTGACACCGTCGTGATCGTCATGATGGAAAACCGTTCCTTCGATCACGCACTCGGTTATCTAAGCTTGAACGGCAGCCAGGTTAACGGTCTTTCCGCGGATCCGGCGTGGCAGGCGAACTTCATCAACGTATACAACGGCAAGCAATATCCCATTCATGCGTTGAGTCCGAATGGACCTGCCATATCGGACCCGCCTCACGACCGCGGCCCGATCGCCACGCAGATCGACACACCGTGTGTGCCGGGAGGATGCCCGGAACTCGGCGGATTCGTGCAGAGCTATGCAACCCGCAAGCCGGCACCGTCGAATCTGGCCGACGTGATGGGTTATTACGACGCTCGCACTGTACCCACTTTCGACTTTCTCGCGAAACACTTCACCGTGTGCGACAACTGGTTTGCTCCGTTGCCCTCAGGAACTCAGGCAAACCGTCTGATGGCGATGGCGGGGACTAGCCTGATCAACGATAACGTGCAAGGGCTGAGCTTTCTGCCGGATCAGCCACTTGTCTATGATTGGCTGCGCCAGCGCGGCATACCTTGGTGTGTCTATCAGTCAGGGAGCTTCTTTCCGTTCTTCAGCATGATGAAGGAATGGCTTCCGGAGATCCTGCTGTCCTTGACCTTGCCGCTCAACGACGCCGGCGGAAACTTCCGGCGGTATTCGAGGTTTGCCCATGACTGGCAGGGCAACGGCATTCTCCCGAAAGTGATTTTCATCGAACCGGAATACACGGACGGCCCTCACAACACCGCCAACGACGATCACTGCCCAACGGGGATGGCTGGTGGGTAAGCGTTCATCGCTGATATTTACCGGACCTTGATTTCGAATCCGACCAGGTGGAAAGAGACGCTGCTGATCGTGACGTATGACGAGCACGGCGGGTTCTTCGATCATGTGGCGCCGTTGGACATTGCGGTCGATATCGCGGGGTTTTCGTTCAAGACTAGTGGGCTGCGGGTGCCGGCTTTTCTGGTGTCGCCGTTTGTCACGCCGGGGAGCGTCTTCTCGGGGAGACTCGACCATACTGCGGTGCTTCAGATGCTTGCGGAGAAGTTCGACGCGCAGAAGAAGTATTCCGATGCTGTCACTACTCGCAATGCGCAACTTGACCGGCTGGCAAGTGCTCTTAATGGTCAGCCTGTGGCTCAACCTGCGCCAGCGTTAACGGGCGCGCCGATACATGCCGCCGCGACTGCATTCAATGGAGTCGTGCAAGCGGGCGTGTCGGATACGACGCAGGGTTTTCATAATGTCGCGCTTCAGGTGGCAAGAGATCATCCTCAATTGCTGACCTCGCCGCAGTGGACGGGGCTAGCGGAGTATCTGGCGACGTATGGGAAGCATTGAGGAATGGAGGCATGTGTTGGGAGACGGGTCTGGTGGGCTTGAGCCCCAACTCCAGAATCGCCTGAATCACTTTAAACGGTTGAGTTCGCGCATGTTCAGTGTCACCAGTGCAGTTGCATGCATCGCCGGCTCCGCAGTCCCACGAGGAACCGGCAAGCATACCGAGGTCCAAAACACGACATTTCAATTTAGCTCAGATACGACATTACAGCTTTGCCGTAACAGATGAAAGGTTGATTCTTGGCACCTATGGTGACATGTTGCGTTGGTGTAGTTTTTCAGTTTTTTCTTATCTCTCAACGGGTAAGGCGGCCGAGTTATCCACAAGTTGCCCACTTTTCTGGAAATTCCTGTTGCGTGACCGTGACGCTGCTATTTGTTGCGTCCGTGGCTACCCGAGGACGCAACAGTGTGAGACCGGTAAACGTGGTTTTACCCGACTCAGTGTTGCGTTCTCATCCCCCTTGCTGCCGACCTAGGGGCGGCTTTTCGGTTTCACACCCAGCTCCCACAAAATGTCGATGTTTCTGAGATACGTAGCGACGTTCTCGGCTGAACCGTGGATGATCGAATGTTCGTGGACGTCAACGCTGTCGACTTTTGCCGACCATGGGTCTTCCAAGCACTGGCAGATGTCGTTGATATCGTCGCGATACTGCTCCAGTGTGCCTAGGTTCCAGTTCCGAGCAACATCAGGGGCCAACAGTACTGAGAGCGTGCCTTTCCTCTCGCCGATATACCGTACCGGCGCAAGCAGGCCACTGATGTAAAGGACCATGATTGCATCGACCACCCGATCGTCATGATCCTCATCCCAGATGATGGCGAAGTCGAGGAACGCGCACCGCTCAAGCCGATTGATCGCTTCATCGTGCCAGACCGGAGCCCGCAGAACCGAATAGTGGGTTCCCCGGCCAAAATGCCCCACTGGTTGTGTTTCGTCATGCAGCGTCTGGAAGAAGGGACAGTAGGACATTTCACACCCCTTTCGGGAGAGAAGCAGCTTCCGCCGCGGCTCTCGGCTATTTCGTGGCTAAGAGATCTGACCATGCTGCGCCAATTTCTTGCTTTGGCAAATGCTGTCTGCGAAAGCACTGAATCTAGTCTTTGAGCGACCAAGCAACATGTTGAAAAGTCGGCAGTCGGCGCATGAGGCGCCGCTCGCTGGCTCCGCATCATGGCCGCGCAAATGTCCCCATTCCATTCGGCAAACGGCACGCCGTAGCCTTCCGGCTCAAATTGCGGCGGGGTCGAGGTAAAAGAGCGTGGGCGGCCAGTCGTAGCGCTTGACGCATGCTTTCAGTCCAGGTTTTCGACAGCGGCGTTCGAAAGGCGCAGGTGTCCGGCGGAGAGGCTCCCCTCCCTCAGTTAGCGAAGGGCCGGGACCGCCCCTAAAGAGACGCTCAACTTTCTTGTTAGCGGACGGTCGCGGAAAACAATTCGGGGTATTCACTTGAGTGAGGCGAATCATTCCGTTACTGCACAACGTTGATATACTGCCGCTTCAGTTCGTTAAATATTGCGACACACGTTATTAATCAATGTTACTTAGAAGGATGTCTATGTTTTCCGAGAGTCTTACGTCATATTTTCATAAAGACGCGGCAAGCCCGCGGACATATATAACGAATGCACCCTCGACAGCAACGGTGTTCTTGCGCAGCGTCGTAGAAATATGTGACTCGGTAACCCACTGTGAGCGCGCTCTTGAGAACAGTGGCGATAAAGCGATGATCGATAAATCGTCTGAATCGCTTCGCGTGTTTGTGATGACAGCGTTCGCGATGCTGATGAGCAATTTTGAAGTATTTCAAAAACAGCAGTTTTCAGAGCTAGTGGATTCGAATGATTTTATGGATGGCTTTGACGATCTCGAGTTGGCAAAGCGACTCGAAAAAGAAGGATGTAACATCACGCTCTATCGGATACTTGCTGCACGTGGAGAACCTCGTGAACCCGGTCAAATAGTCGCAGACTCACTGGTATCTTGGCACAATCCATCTAGAGTGAATCAATATTTTCAAATTATTTTTCCGAAAATCAATATATATTCAAATTCCGTCATAGCGGAACTGGAGTTAATGTGGCAACTTCGGCATTCTATCGTACATACTGGCGGCACCATTACTCGGGAGGACGCCGCCAAAGTATCATCGTTGCGGAGATTCAGCGATCGAAAGCTTGTGTTAGAGGGGTCTTTCATATTAGAGGTGGGAAGGCGATTGCACGTTATCGTTAAGCAGGCGTCGGCTATCTTGGAACGCGAATTGCGCAAGCGATTCATACGCCAGGAGGGAGAGAGCGATGCTGAAGTTGATGAAATAATAAAAGAGATAGTCGGCTGTACGTCGCCAGTGCCAAGTTGGTTCGAAATCAAAACGACGTAATTTACAAGCAGTGTCTTCAATCGGGTGAAACAGTGAGCATCTACCACTAGGAAACATGTCTCGCAGTGCTAGGGTATTCGATGCGATTATTACCGCAATCGATGTTTCGTCAAATTATCCCCAGTACATTCCTTATAGAGCACGGCAAGTCCGTCAGAAACTTCCTGAAGTGTACCTAATGCGTAATCAACAAAACCAAACAAATGCATCTCATCCTGATTATCTTCTGGTTCAACAAAATAAATCAAGCTTTGGCGGACATGCTCTAGCTCAGCAACTGCGTCATAAGCTGACTGCAGCGCAGCATAGAGTTTTTTGTCTAATGTCGCCGCGTCTAATAGATATCGATCCATAAGTTCCCTATGCGTCTCAGTCAATGATGATCCGCTTTTAGTATCGTCATTCTTCCGTTTTACACGAAATAAAGTCTTTCCACTTCTGGGGAAAATGAATTCGAACTCGGCGCCGAGCTCTGCTTCGTCTCGAATCGTTTCGACAATATATTTAATAGATTTTATGGTCCAGAGATTTAATTCGCACTCACGGGAAATAAGCATTTTAATTGCTTTTATTTTTCGTTGCTCTCCGCGATAGCGTCGCACTCCCTCAAGTATTTCTTTTGTGAAAAATAGTGCGATAGCAGAAATTACGGCAATAGGAATAACAGTTACTGTAGGTTGCATAATTTTTTATGGTTATCCGTTTTGTCAGAAAACCTCGGCGTGAGTACGCGCCCGATATTCCTAATCTAGTCTTGGTGCAAAACGTAAAAATTGTCGGTCGCTAGCAGTATAGAAAAACAGCCCTAATGATACATTGGCGACGGCAAACTTACGATTATCAAGGCGCATTGGCGAACGTCCGTTGATGACCGAACCCGGTCCGGCACAGAGCGGCCGGCGTGGTGGGCCGTTGATCGGCCCTGTCGGTCAGAAGTCGACCCACTGCCGCCGCTCGTGCTGTCAGGGGTTGAACGGCAGGTAACGGAGTGGTCCGGTCATCCAAGCCGGCTTCTCGGGGACAGC
>NZ_JARESV010000080.1:0-24223 GCF_046026985.1 Paraburkholderia sp. RL18-101-BIB-B | reverse complement strand
CGCGTTGTCCTCGCGCAGTTGCCGGTTTTCCGCCTCGAGTTGCCGGATACGCTGCTGCTCAGCGGTCAGCGGCTTGCCCTCGCCGGGGCCACCAGCACGCTCCGCATCGTACTGCGCTACCCAGCGGCGCACGGCTGTCTCAACAAGGTCCATCGACCGGCTCACCTCGCTGACCGATAGTCCCTAGTCCCGCACCATCCGTACTACTTCCAGCATGAAGCTGGCGTCAAATTGTCGGCGCCTTCTTGTCATCTTGCTCGTTTTCCTCGTCGATTCGAGATTGTCCTCCTATCGACCTGTCCGAGGAAATTAGACCACTACACACCTCATCCCACAGTCGCTCAAATTTGTCTCGCGCGATTGGACCGGGCAGACCTGACGCCAAAAGATCGGCAAAGTCGGTTTCGATTTCTTCTATCGGGCGAGAGGACATATTCAGAGTCCGAGACACGTGGGAAGGCGACAACAATCGTCTCGCCCAAATGATAACAGTGTCGATCTACGCCCTAGCGAGCGAAGGCGGGAGCCAAAACGTCAGTGTTGTGTTCGTCTGGGCACGAACGGCTCGTCGGCACCCCAAGAAAACCCGCCACAACGGGCGGGCTAACTGTTTCCCGGAGAACGCCTCTTGGTGACAGAACTACCGGCGCCGTGGTCAGGCCTCTCGCGCCCGATTACCGCACTTGATGTAGTTTGTCACCCCTTCTTCAATACGCGGCTCTCCCCAACGGAAGCGAATGTTCCGCTGCCACGCGTCGAGCCTCAACGTTGCAAATATCAGTGATCGTCGGTTGAAGAGCGGCTCCTTCTTGCCCCACGCGGATCGCGACAAGACCCGCCGTCACTCGACCGTTCGATCACGCCTTAGAAGCGGGTGCGCATGCCGGCACCCACCACCGCCTGGTTCTTCGTTGCCGCAATGCCGCCGATATAGGAGCTTGCGCCTTCAAATGCTGCCTGGCCCGAACCCACCTGTGCCGACAGACCGCCGCTCAGGTGTGACCAGTTGGCGATCGCGTACACGTCCGTGCGCTTCGACAGGTTGTAATCCGACGACAGGCTGACCTGGCTCCACTTCGGCGATACTGAGTTCGAGCGTTGCTGAACTTGCCATCGGTGTAGGTGTAAGCCACGCCTAGGGTCAATGCCGGGGTAACGGTGTAATGCGCGTTCACTTCGTAGTTCGTGAAATGAACATATGCGGAGTTCGCAAGCGACAAAGCCGCGGTGCCACTGGTGAACCCGGTTGCATTGTCCAGCTTGCTGTCCGTGATCACAAAACCAATTTTCGCCGAGCCGAACGTGTAGTTCAGGCCGCCGCCGAAGATGCGCTGATGTCCTGCAGTCAGGGCCGCATCAGCGCTGGTGCTGGCGGTGCTGCGATCCACCGCGCCACCGGTGTTGGTGACTACGCCCAGGCCCGCAGTGCTGTTGGTCAGGCTTGCCGATTCGCGCTGCGCAGCACGTTGGGCCATCACGTCGATGCTCAGGCGGTAATTGAACGCGCGCGTGGCGCCGGGGTAGTCGCTCGACACGCTCAGTTGCGCGTCAGGCAGCAGTCCGGCTGAATAAGCCTGTGCCCAGGCGATGCCGAGATCATCGCGGGACCGCTTCAGGTCGGGATTGTTCGCGACCGCCAGCATCGCGACTTCGTCGATGTCGAGCCCGTCGGATGGATCGAAGCGATGCGTGACCAGGTCAGGCAGCGGCATGGTAAACGGATCGATCTGGACGCGTTCGAGCGAGCTTGCCGAGGTCGAAGTATCCTGCGGTGAGAGCGGTTCACAGTGATACCACGTGCAACCGCCGAGCAGCATCGTGCAAATGGGTACGAGCACGCGCAGGTTTGCTGCGGGGGCGACCGTCGATCTGGCCGCTGCGCGGCGTTAAAAACGGTCAAAAGTCGGCTCCTGAACAATACGGGCGATATCGCAGAACAGGTGCCGATTCTGCTGATATAAGGAGCGCTTAACGGGGATTTAAGCTTCCGATAAAGAGCCCGTCAGCGTCGCTAAGCTTCCGCCACGGAGGCGATAAGGAAACGTTAAGCTAACGGGCCGGACAATGTGGGCAAGCTGACGAGAGGAGCGGCCATGCGTCTGCTACTGGTCGAAGACGACGACATGATTGCGGAGACCGTAATAGGCGCGATGCGCCGCTCGGGCTACACGATCGATTGGGCCGAAGATGGCCGCGCGGCGGAACTGTCACTGAGGAACGGCGTGTACGACCTCGTGCTGCTCGACCTTGGCTTGCCGAAGAAAAACGGCATCGACGTACTCAATGTCTACCGCAAGAGCGGCGGCGCCGCGCCCGTGATCATCCTGACCGCGAGTGACGCTGTCGATGACCGAATTCACGGCCTGGACGCGGGCGCCGACGATTACCTGATCAAACCATTCGACCTCGACGAACTGGCTGCGCGCGTGCGCGCGCTACTGCGGCGGCGCACCGGCCAGAAGCAACCTATCTATGCGCACGGCGAACTCACGCTCGATCCCGCGGCGCACGAAGTCACCAAAGCCGGCGAGGTGCTGCCGCTCGTGCCGCGCGAGTTCGCCTTGCTGCAGGCGTTGATCGAAGAGCCCACGCGTGTGTTCACCAAGCCTGAACTGGAAGAGAAGCTGTACGGCTGGGGCGAGGAGGTGGGCAGCAACACCATCGAAGTGCATGTGCACAGCTTGCGGCGCAAGATCGGCGCGGAGCAGGTGGTGACCGTGCGCGGCGTCGGCTACCGTCTGAAGACGTGCTGATGACGTCGATTCGCCGCTGGCTGACTTTTGGGGTGGCTGCGGCCTCGGTCGTGGCCGGCTACGGCATCTTTCACCGCGCGCGGAGAGGCGGGCGAACCGTTCGACTACGAATTGCGTACGGTGGCCCTCTCGGTGCCCTCGAATCTCCAGGGCACCGGCGCGGACGAACATCGCAGCCCGACTTCGGCGACCTGGCCGGCGACCGCGTCGTTATTGAAATCGAGGGCCGCGCGGGTCTGCTCGTCTATCAGTCAATGCGGGTACCGGTGTTCTGCGGCAGCCCGAGGGATTCAGCACGGTGGAGCGCGAAAAGTATCACTGGCGCACATTCGGAGTGCGGCAGCAGGTGTTGGAGTTCAAATTCGCTGCTAGCCATGTTCATAGCGGCGCTTTCAGGATCACTAATAATGCTAGCGCGCCTAGTACACGCCCGAGAACTCGGCCAGAGGTGTCGGTCAGCACATCCCGTCTTGAAGGCGCGTAAGCGCGGTGCGAAGGTGATGCCATCGTAACGACGGAGCAGGCAATGGACGACGCAACGGGCGAGGCCGTACCGACGGGCGCACGGCGCCCCCGGCAAGGTGAACCATTCTGGCGCGAGATGGTCATGGCGTGGACCACAAGCGGACTGGGCCTTCGACGTTTCTGTCGTGAGCAGCCATGGAACGTCGCTGCAAAGCGGTGAGCCTTCTTGCCAAGCCCAAAGCTCATCGATTGAACCGGGGTCGGACAGGATGAGGATACTGAAGCGACATCATCCCTCGCGCCTGCACACAAATCTACAACGGCCCTCATGAGGCGCTTACAAAGCGGTGACCGTGATAAAGCGATTTCTTTTTCTTCATCACTTCATTCTACCGCCGCCTCCCCATCATCCTGACTGTGGCCAAAAACGATCCGGAAGACAGGCAGCCGCGAATGTGCCCAGATGCAATGCAAAGCAGTGCTACGAGTTAAACCTTAAAAGAACCTTAAAAGGACAGTTCAAAAAGGCTGCTCCATACGCTTGTCTCGCGCTCGAGCACGCCGTCATGCAGGGGTCCTGTCATGCCAGATGAAGCCGTCCCCGTTGCGCGAGAAGGCGAACGGAACGTCGAGCATGTCGGCGTACGCAAGCGCCTGATGAATGCCATCGCGCACCGTTTGGTTGTTGTCTTGTGCTTCGACAAACGAAAAGACTATCCGGCGCGCGGACTACGTGCTGTATTTCAAGCTTGGTATTCCGCTCGCGACGCGCTTCGCCCGGTTGCCCCGCACGACGACGCGACCGCAGGTCAGCGCGACTTCTTCCAGCAACTGGGTATTCAGGTCCCATCCGGCTGCAGTGATCCGCCGGCGAGATAAATTTGCTGCAGATGTCGCGTTCTTAAAGCGATTTTTATTCACTGGGTCTCTCGCTTAGCGGTCCCGGTTTCGTAGGGAGTGCTGTTCGTTTGCCCGTGTTTTATCAATCAGCCGCATGCAGGGCGCGACGACGACACGAGGTGTTTTGTCAAGTTCTTCGGGGCTATCGAGTAGCGCTCGCTGGCTTCGGTCTCGCGTACGTGCTCCAGGATCTCGTCGAGCCCTGTCTGGGCTTAGCTTCTGAACAAATGAAATAAAGTCGTCCGGACCCAAAGCCCAGTTGTATGGCACAGCGAACACACGCTGAACGCTTATGAAAGTAAAGTTTCGCGTGAAGTGCTGACAGGATTTGCTCGGCGCAATTCTCCATACCCGATCCGGAAAGGACATATTTTGGCAAATGCATGTTCTGGCGGTCTGGATATCGGCTTCGCCTCTCTGAGCTATTTGCAGATTGGATTTTTGGGTCTCGTTCAAGGCATCACTGAGTTGCTGCCCATCTCATCGACGGCGCACATGCGCATCGTTCCCGCCATGCTCGGCTGGCCCGATCCGGGGTCGGCCTTTTCCGCGGCAATGCAACTGGCTGCGCTGGCAGCGGTCGTCAGTTACTTCTGGCGCGACGTGCGAGGCGTTGTAGTGGGGAGCGTCACTGCCATCAAGCGGCGTACGTACCAGGATGACTCATTTCGCCTGGCGATAGGAATCGTGCTAGCGACGGTGCCCATCGGCATGGCTGGCCTCGCCCTGTCGTCCACGCTTAATGCGTGCGGCACGCCCCTGAGACGTCTGTCAGTGATTGGCGGCGCCTGCATTGTGATGGCCGTTTTGCTAGCCATCGCAGAACTGACCTGTAGTCATCGCCGCACCGTCAACGAGATGCGTTTGCGCGACGCACTCATTGTCGGACTCGCGCAGATAGGCGCCCTGATCCCGGGCGTGTCGCGTTCCGGATCGACCCTGACAGCAGCACTCTTTCTTAACTTCAAGCGTGAGGAGGCCGCGCGCTTCTCTTTTCTGCTTGGGCTACCCGCTATTGCCCTAGCCGGACTGAAAGAGCTTTGGGTACTCTTTCATGCGCACGTTCCCCTCGAAGCGTGGTCGTTACTGCTTTTCGGACTGGTGGTCGCAAGCGCATCGGCATTTGTTGCTATCTGGGGACTCATGAAGCTTCTCGAGAACTTCTCCACATGGCCGTTTATTGTCTATCGCGCGGTGCTTGGTGTATTGCTCCTCTTCGCCGTGCAGTTCAACCTAGCTTAGCTAGCAACGCAGTGGCTGCACATGTGGTCCGGTACAGCAACGCGGGGGTTCCGAGAAAAAGACGAGGCGGCCGAGGTAGACGACATCCCTACCGTTACGTACCGCCTCGAGAGCACCACTACCCCCCCGACTCGATATTCACATTGAGTACAGCGTACGTCGCCCGCCGGAAGCCTGAGCCTGGAGCGAGGCCCCCTCTTGAGCAGGCCTCAAGCCCGCGTGAAAACTTCTGGGGAAGTCGATTGGGTTTACCATGGTGCCCGGACAGAGGCCGCAGTGCGGAAAAGTCGGCGTCGCGAGGCCGCAAAAACCTGCGCCAGCACGGTCGGCTCAGTCGGCAACACCGAGGCCTGTTCACACTGTCTGAGTTCATCGACGATGAGCGCGAAATTGATGACGGCGGGCAGCATGACGTTCAACTTGCCGAATCGGCAGAAGATACGACGGCAGACTTTGAGGCGACGAAACTGGCGTTCAACGTCGTTTCTGCGCTTGTACATTTCGCGGTAGTATTCCCATTTTTCAAGACGGTCGATTTTTGGTGGCACCCTCATATACCTTGCTCAGCGGTCCGTCACATAAGGGCCCGCCGTGGCGTCGCTTCACGATTCATCTGCATTGCATTCCAGCCGCCTCCGAGCGCCTTCACCAGTCCCACCGACGACACCATGCGTTGCCCGGCGATAGCCGAGAGCCTTTGCTCCGCTGTGAAAGCGGAGGTTTGCGCGACCAGCACGTTCACGTAGCCGACCGTGCCTGCCTTGTATTGATTGTTCACAATGGCCAGCGCCTGTCGCGCCGACTCCACGGCTTGCTGCTGGACCACGGTCTCCTGCTCGAGAATGCGCAGCGAAGCGAGATTGTCTTCCACGTCCTGGAATGCCGCCAGCACGGTCAGCCGGTACGTGGCGACCGTCTGGTCATAGGCCGCCCGGGCCGCTTCGGTCTGGGCGCGGCGTAAGCCACCGTCGAACAGGTTGGCGGCAAGATCGGGACCCAGCGTCCAGAAGCGCGACGGCGCGCGCAACAATTCGGATACCAGCGAACTCTGGAAGCCTCCCGTCGCCGACACAGTCAGTGTCGGGAAAAACGCCGCGATTGCGACGCCGATCTGCTCGTTCGCGGCGGCGGCTCGGCGCTCGGCCGACGCGATATCCGGACGCCGCTCAAGAATAGCGGACGGCATTTCGGCGGGCACGGCGGGCGGCGTCGCGTTGAGCGGCGACGGGGGAATCGAGAATATCGACGCCGGCTGGCCGACCAGCACCGCAATCGCATGTTCGAATTGCGCACGTGCTACCCCATTGTCGATGGCAGCCGCCTGCGCCGACTGCAATTGTGTTTGCGCCTGAATTACATCGGACCGCGCGATGAGACCCTGCGCATACCGGTTTTGCGTGAGTTGCAGCGACTGCTGAAAGGCGACGACGGTATTATCGAGCAACGTCTGCGAAGCATCGAAGGCGCGAAGCTGGAAGTAGGTCTGCGCCAGCGTGGCTTGCGCCGACAGCCGCGCGTTGGCGAGATCGGCAGCGGCGGCTTGCTGCCCCGCCTGTTGCCCTGCAATCGTACGGCTCACTCTTCCCCAAAAATCGGGCTCCCACGATGCGTTGAAGGAGAGATTATAGCTCTTAGTGAACGGGCCTGAAGGCGATTGGGCGCGCGATTCAGACGCGTTGAAACCGACTGTAGGAAAATATGCGGCGCGGGCTTCGCCGACCAACGCGCGTGCTCGGCGGTAGGCCGCCGCGAATTGAGCAATGGTCTGATTCGACTGATTGAGCTCGTATTCAAGAGCCGACAGCTGCGTGTCGTCGTAGATGGACCACCACGCGCCCCGATCCAACTGATCCGCGGGCTGGGCAACCTTCCACCCGTCGGGCGCTTCCTTGAAAGCGGCGGGCACGACCGTAGCGGGGCGCGTATAGTCCGGACCAACGGCGCAGGCGCCCAACATCCCAGCGAGAGCGCACAAGATCAAACCCGGAGAGCGCGCTCGAACGCACGCACGGCAGATCATTCTGGAACACCGCCCGTTGCGAATTCTCATACACTAACCCGCATTGCTTTTGATCGATCGTTTGGCCACTACTTCTGATACGAGGAGACCCTCGAATTGTACGCAACAGCCAAGCTCTTTTTTCTCAAAAGCCCTTGGCGCCTCCCCTCCCCCGGAGCAGCCGCGACCGCGTTTCCCACCGCCCTGCAGACTGCGCGCTTGAATTCTTCGCTCCGCTCATGGAGCGCTATCAGGCCGAGAGCGTTCGAGCGGGCCAGTAGCGAGAAACCCGCCATCGTCTCGTTATACTACTAGCGCTCTGCGGGCTGAGTGGAGAGAATCGCTCGGGATGGCGTAACAGCAGATCGAGTGCCAGTTCAGCATCGGTGGGATCGTCCTGGCTCCGCTTGGCTCGAACGCCTCACGATACCTGGCGAGCGTCGAGGGATTGAAAAAGATTGCACGCGAGCCGCTCGGAGCTGATACCTCGACGTGCACGTAGCGCCTCCTATCATCGCGTATATGCCCAAACTGAATGACGCGAATTTGAGTGTGCGGGGCGGGCGCAAGCCACTTTTTTTTCCACCAGGTAATGCAAGGACTTCTCGGCGGTGCTCATGGTCATCTCCTTCGCTCGCCCACCCCGCATCCGGCCAGAGACTCAGGTGCTACGACCCGTAGCATAATGCGACGGGGATGGTTACAGCGTAGACCCGCTCACCAATTTACGATAGTTAATGTTTTTAACTGTAAAGTGTTTTATTTATACATTGTTCGTCTTGGGCGATCGTGATACCGCGCAAGGGTCAGGCTGCTTAACCTTTGGAAACGAAACTGCGCGAACGCGGTCGCCCACCTCATAGGTCGAACGAAGTGGCCGGCAGTGGCTTGTGAGACACGCGAGCGTGAGTGCCCGAAGTAGATCGAGTGAGTCGACCCGGTTACCGTCGGCGCATCCGCCTGCGATGAGCCATCCGACACTCCGCCGGCGCCCGTGCTCCCCGGCGCCGTGACATCCTGCGCTTGAACGCGCGCCTCCGCCGCCTGAATATCTGCTGGGTAGTTCACATCGTAGGCAGCCGGGCGGTACCCGGCGTGTTCTGCTTGAATCAGATCCGCGCGTAGTTCGGCACGCGTCAACGGACCCGTAGTGTCCTGTGCGAACGAGGCAACTGGGGTGGCGAGTACGCCGGCAATCAGCGCTGCATAGATAAGGGTCTTCATAATGAAATACCTCCTGCACTTGAATTTGGTCAGCTTCACGCCGCCGTGACTGAAGCCTCCGATCTCACTACCTCGTCGAAGCAGGAGTGAGTGATCCTTATTCTGTACAGCGAAGATTGATGCACACTGACGCTCACATAACATTGGTGTCATGTTCGCTTCGCCTTTCAGGAATGACGGGGCCGCCTCGGAAGCAGGGTCGTCTGGCGCCGGACTTCAAGACGATAGCCGACTTCCGTCGTGACAACGGCATCGGAATCCGCAACGTGTGTCGCCGCTTCGTAATGCTGTGCCGTAAGCTGAAGCTGTTCTCGCAAGCGCTTGTTGCCATCGACGGCAGCAAGTTCAAGGCAGTCAATACGCGCGATCGCAACTTCACCGAGGGTAAGGTCGATGAGCGCCAGAAGCAGATCGAGGAGAGCATCCAGCGGTATCTGAACGCGCTGGAGACTGCCGATCGTACTCAACCCGCTGAGCTGGAGGCAAAGACAACCCGCTTGCAGGACAAGATCGCACGCTTGCGCGAGCAGATGCGAAACCTCGACCAGATCAAGGAGCAACTCAAGACACAGCCTGATGGCCAACTCTCGATGACAGATCCAGACGCACGTTCCATGGCGACGAGCGGAAGAGGATCAGGCGTGGTGGGCTACAACGTACAGGTGGCAGTTGACGCGAAACACCACCTCATCGTGGCTCACGAGGTCACAAACTCTGGCAGTGACCGGGCACAGCTCAGTCCTATTGCGAAGGCTGCGCGCGATGCGATGGGCAAGACCAGACTGCGGGCAGTCGCGGATCGTGGCTACTATAGTGGGCCTCAGATCAAGGAGTGTGCGGACGCAGGGATTGCGGTCATGCTGCCGAAGCCCACGAGATCAGGCGCGAAATACCATGGCCGATTCGCCAAGGCAGGCTTCATTACATTGCGCGGGACGACGAATACCAATGTCCAGCAGGAGAACGGGCAATTTACCGCTACACCGTCGAGGAACACGGAATGCAGCTACACCGTTACTGGAGCAGCGCCTGTTCGCAATGCGCGATGAAGCCACAGTGCACTCCGAGCGACCAGCGACGGATAAGTCGATGGGAGCATGAGTCGGTGCTGGAAGCAGTTCAACGTCGGCTGGACAAGACGCATGATGCGATGACCGTGCGCAGGCGAACCGTCGAACATGTCTTTGGAACGTTCAAGCATTGGATGGGCTACACGCACTTCCTGAAGCGCAGGCTGCCCAACGTGGGAACCGAGATGAGCTTGAACGTACTCGCCTACAATCTCACGCGAGTGCTGAAAATCCTGGGCTTCAAAAAGACGATGAGGACGATGCGGCTGGAGGGTGCGTGAGCACCCCGTAGACCTGAAACAAAGTCCTTACACTCGTCTATAACGCGTCATAGGGATCGCCTTCTCGTCAGCGCCGTGATGGCCGCAAAGGCAGCCAAACGCGACGCTGGGGTCAGCGGTCACGCGTCGCATTGTTATGCCATCGGGTTTCCACACAACCTTATATGGACACCGCCCGGTTTGCCAGGTTGATCTTGATGTGATGTTAAAACGAGGTATCGGCTGCGGTCTTATATCCGGCCTGTAGTGCAAGCCTAAGCCCGCGGGCCCTGATGGAATTCGCCGGGAACATCCTCATCTGGGCCACGCACTTTTAAGCGCAAGGCTGTGTTCAGGTTTATGTTCCTGCGGTCCGACCTGTTTCGCCATCACATGTTAATCAACCTCAGCAACCTATCGGCACTTCACCTTGTCTTTCGTTGCTCATCTGCTAAGCGGGTCTCACGCTGACGTAATTCTTCTCGTACGTCCTGCCGTGGGCCAGAATGGCCCATGCGGTGCGTGCCATCTTGTTGGCGAGGGCTACTGCCACAACATTCGCTGGTCGTCGCTCCTGGATTGCCTTCTGCCATGGAGTCGGCACCTTCGCGTGATACATCACCGAACGAGCGCCGTGGATCAACAGCGTGCGCAGGTACGGATCACCTCGCCGGGAGATCGATCCCAGCCGGATCTTGCCACCGGTGCCGCTTTGCCTGGGCACCAGCCCGAGGAACGAGGCAAACTCGCGCCCGGACCTGAATGTTTTTGCATCCCCAATGGTAGCGACCAGCGCAGTCGCCGTAAGCCTGCCGATGCCTGGCACTTCCGTGATTGCCCGGCACGCCGCTTCCTGCTTGTGCCACCCACTTATCTGCTTCTCAAGCTGGTCGATATCCTGCTCGATCCCGTCGATGCGTCTCAACTGGTCCTGCAGGCTGCTGAATATGGTCCCCGGCAGCGCATCCTCGAGCTCTGCCATGCGGGCTCGCATCTCGGTGAGGCCGGCCACGCGTCCTGCCCGGAATGACACACCGAACTCGTAGAGAAGCCCTCGTAACTGGTTCACCTGCATGGTGCGGAACTTGATCAGCAGCGAGCGCATCCGGTGAAGACCGAGCATCGCCTGCTGGTCTTCTGTCTTTGCCGCTACAGTTCGCATCCCCGGTTGCTGCACCGCCGTCCAGATTGCCTGCGCATCCGCCGCGTCGGTCTTGTTGGTCTGGACAAACGGTCGAATGAACTTCGCATGCAACAGCACCACCTCGTGCCCGAGCGCCTTGATCTTGCGGGCCCACCAGTGCGCGCTACCGCATGCTTCAAGCGCCACCCGGCCCGCAGGCCGCTGCCCAAGAAACGCGATCAGCTCGTCGCGTCGAAAGCGTCGATTGGCTATCTCGCCGGTTTGCGCGTCGACCCAGTACATCTGGAAGATCTGCTTTGCAACATCCAGTCCGTATGTCGTAGCATTCATTTGGGCCCTCCGTTCCTCAAGTGGACGTGTCGAAACGCCACTCTGGCACATTGATGCCGATCGGTTCTGGAGGGCCTCCGCGTTCCTGCTGGACCCTGCGTCCCCGAAGGGAGGACGGTGTCCATTCCATCTAGGTCGCAGGCTGTCGCATGCGGCGTCGGATGGGCACGGGCAGCGAGTTCACGCTCAGGCTGCCGGTCGTCGAACGGCCCGCCACCGTTTGCGACGGCGCATGAGCGGATTGCCCCCGCGATCTATAATTTAACGGTGCATTGGTGTGATAGAGACGCGCGGCGCCTTTGTTTCTTTGGGCAGTGAACGCACTAGCCGCGATGCGCCATCAGCATCCGGTAGGCCGCTTCTACGCGACGGGCGATCAGACCTGGAGGCCGCCATGAGGAATCGTTTGACGACCAGCTTTACGTCATTCGTTGCGGCGTACCTGCCCGCCGTATTGCCGCAGATCTCACTGGCTGCTCGTCTCCAACGACTATGTACTGGGGGAATGATGGAAACAACGAAGCCCGGCTCCGCCACAACTCCGCTCGACGTTCCCAACGTTGATCACTTCCGCTTTCACCGGCCTCACGCGCACCTTGCGCCAGCGTTTGGCAACGACAAATTCGCCCTCAAGGCGGAAGCCTTCGCTCGTTTCTTTGGGACGCCCTTTTTCTTAGGCGCACAGACGGTAATCGTCGGTCTCTGGATTGCGGTTAACCCCCTCGGCTTTACGAAATTTGACGTTTACCCGTTCATTCTGCTCAATCTCGCATTCAGTCTGCAGGCAGCCTATGCCGCGCCGCTTATCTTGCTTGCTCAGACGCGACAAGCAGCGCGCGACAACGTGCACGCCGAGGCTGACGCACAACACAGGGAGGCTCTTGCAGTTGCTAACGCACAGCGGCAGGAAATTGCTGCCCAAACCGCAGCACAACTGCTGGAGTTGCTGCAGCGGAATACCGACCTGACCGAACTTACCCAGAAGCTGATCCAGCGGGTCGAGACGCTGACCGGCGAGTTGCACGAGAAACTCGTGCAACGAGAGCTAAAACAGTAAACACGGCTCGCCGCAAATCTTGTCGTGCATGAGCTACCCCTCGACGAGCGTGACACGCGAGCCAAAGGAGCGTCGGATCGCCATGGCGAAGGGAGCTCCCGATCGATGACGGCTGCTCATAGAATGGCAGGGACCGGCCAGAAGCGGTAAGTCGAACGCAGGCACCAATTTGTGCCGTCGTGCCATCGTCTCGGCAAGTTGACGGTGGAACGACTGAAAACCGCCTTTGACTCCCTTAAGCGACTGTTAAGCGACCATCAGCGATGCTTGGCCATGGTTGCTGTTTAACATTGAACAAGGGCACTCGATATGAAAAGCGACGCGCAGCAAATATTGGAACATGCGGTCAGCAAAGTCCCGCAAGTCACTTTGGGCTTCTGGATTGTCAAGATTGGCGCGACCACGCTTGGAGAAACGGGCGGCGACTGGGTGACGATGTCGCTTAACCTGGGCTATTTGATCGGCTCGGCTATTTTCGCGGTCATCTTTGTCGGGCTCGTTTCGGGACAGATTAAGGCTGACCGGTTTCATCCGTTCGTATATTGGGCGACGATCGTCGCGACCACGACACTTGGCACGACCATGGCTGACTTCTTCGATCGATCGCTTGGCGTGGGTTATCCGGGCGGCGTCGCCATCGTGTTCGCACTGCTGCTTGCGAGCCTCGTCATCTGGTACAAGGCGGAGGGCACTGTGTCGGTCCAGAGCATCACGACACGCAAGGCCGAGTGGTTCTACTGGATCACAATCCTGTTTTCGCAGACGCTCGGTACGGCGCTTGGCGATTGGGTAGCAGGCTCGGACCGCGGCGGCCTAGGTCTCGGATACGAGTATGGCGCGCTGATTTTCGGAGTCGGCCTGGCGATTGTGGCGGGTCTTTATTTCTGGGCGCGTGTCTCGCACACGCTGCTTTTCTGGGCCGCGTTTATCCTGACGCGCCCGCTTGGCGCGACGCTTGGAGATTTCCTCGACAAACCCATCGCTGAGGGCGGTCTGCACATCAGCCGGCTGTATGCATCGCTGATATTGCTGGTCTTCATTGTTGCGAGCGTCACGCTGATTCCTCAACGCCCGGCAACACGGGTAGAGGAGGCGTGAGCGAGCGACGAATACAAGGAAGGCGCTTGATGGGGGATGACTTCGCCTGCTGCCGGTCTGACCTGTCGCTGTCGCTGCCTGTCGCGTCCTGGATCAAACCGGTCATCAGGCGCAACTCGCGAACGTGTGCTATCGAGAGAGATTGAAGGGCCGTTGTGGGTTGATGCTGTTGAAAAAGTCTCGGCAGTTGGCTAGCGCACCGCCGGCCAGAAAATCAACCGCTCAGATCGGCCTACAAGCCGTTCGCGGACCTCGGTTAAGGGTAAGCCACCCCATGAAAAACCTCGCTATGTAGACCGTCGCCGACTTCTTCGACAGCATCGGTTGACAAGAGGCGTTCGCTCCCCCCGATCGCGGCCGTTCGCGAGGCTTGCCATACGCTGGAAAAACCTAGTTTCGGATGCACAGCGACCACGCTCTTGAGATAGTTCTTCTTAGCTCCGCCCAGACTGGACGCTGCAGAACGGTTCCTTCACAAACCGCTTCTTCGACCCGGATCGAGACCATGAACAACTCGTTGATCTGCGCAAACAGTGTCACGCACTTCCACAGGTAGTCGACATACTTGATGGTCTGCAACTTGCCCGTTCGCCCCGGCCGGAATTCGACTGTGGTGTTGGAGTTCGTTAATTTCGCTAGCCAGAGACGGAGGTGCGAGCGGGCGTCCCCGCCAAGGCCAGTTCAAGCTGGTCCATCAGTTCCAGCAGATTGACTTCCCCTGCTCTCCCGCTTCTGCATAGGGCTGCTCCCCTATAGCTGTCGAAATACGCGCTGGCGTCGATGGCACCACCAATCGTCAAGCTCCAGCGACATCTGTTGTTGAAGATCGCTAATTCTGCTAGCGGTGCCCATAAGGGCGCTAATGCTGCCCGTTTATTTTGGTAGCGTGGCTTTTCCATCGGAACACGAACACTCTGCCCGGAACGACTAACTAGGCGCAGCATGATACCTCGGTTTTCGACGTCCACACACGCACTTGAGACGGCATCCGAATTAACTCCGAAAGTCCAACACCGTATGGGGTTTTCGGTCGCCTCAACAGCGTAGCGCTTGCCCGCAAGGCAGCGCCGCAAGCAGAAGTAGAAGGCCTGGCAAGAAAATGCCCACTGCAGCGAGCAACGCGCCCGTCCAGTAATCCGGCGCTTCGACCATCATCTAGGCTAGAAATGTATCGAACGCAAACAAGGGGTAAGGGATGGCCTGCGCGGCGCCATTGAGCACGCATTTTTTCCGAGATTCACTTCACTCTGACAGGAGCACGGAGTAATCGTAAGACAGTGCGGCGATCACCGCTTGATCTTAAGATATGTCCGGCTGATTGCGGGTCGACTGTGCACCCACAGCCGCGACGCAAGCCACGACGTCGGCCGGTCGCGCACCTCGAGTCGAGTAATCGAGCGAACGGCATTTTCGTCGTTTCCGGGGTAATTCGACCCCGCCTCGCATGTGTAGAAATGTCGGAAGCCCGCTTGAACGGCGACGCGTCGATAGTCGTCGTCGTAGTAGCCTTGAGGCCAGCACAGATGATCCGAGCCCGCGCCAAGCCGTGCTTTCAAGGTCGTGCGCGAGTCGATGAGGTCGCGCGCGAGTCTCGCGCACTTATCGTCCGCATCGGCTGACACTTGATCCCATCTCACATGACTATGCGTGTGGCTGTGAAATTCGAAGGTTCCGGCTTCGCGCATCGCATCGATCTCCGACCATCGGAGAATCGCGCGATCGCTTTCCCCGTTCTCAATCGCCATTTCGCCGTCGCGGTGATTGAGTAGCGGCGGTAACACGGCACCTGAGCGCGCATGTGCGCGCGCGCGTCCTTCGCCGATCCAACTTGTCACCAGAAAGCACAAAGCGGTCAATCCGTGTGCCTGTAGAACTGGATGCGCATGCACCCAGTTGTCAAGATAGCCGTCGTCGAATGTCAGCATGACGGACTTTTTCGGCAACGGCTCTCCTGCCAGATACGCGGCTAGTTGCATGCTGCCGATCGTCGTGTAACCCGCGTTTGCAAGGTACGCCATTTGCGCCGCGAAGTGATCGGGTGATACCGTAATCATGCCCGGCGACGTGCTGATATGGTGGTACATCAGCACGGGCACCGCTCTGGCGGACCGGGTCATGCCGCCGGCCGCCATCGACTGCATGCCTGGCGCCGACGATTGATACCGCGCCGATATAAATCGATGGTCTCGTTCGCCATACTCTCGACCGTGAAATTGCTATCCGTCTTGAGACGGCCGGCCAGTCCGAAACGCGCGCGCAATGGTGCGTCGTCGACCAGGCGCGTGAGCGCGCTGCGTAATGCATCTACGTCCTGTGCGGGCACCAGCAAGCCGTTCACGCCAGGGTCGATCAACTCGGGTACGCCGTCCACGTGTGTGCCGATCACTGGCAGACCCATCGCCATTGCTTCTATAAACGCCTGGCCAAGCGCTTCCTGGTGAGTCGGTAGCACGAACAGATCACAGCCACGCAGCACGTTGTTGATGTCCTTGCGAAAGCCCAGCAAATGAATACGATGGGATAGCCCGAAGCCCTCAATCATCGACTTGAGCCTGTCAAACTCTCCACCCTCGCCAGCGATCACGACATGTAGATGCGGCCGGTCGATCATCATCGGCCTCACCGCTGCGATCAGTTCAGCGTGCCCCTTATTCCCGCGGAGCATCGCCACGATTCCAGCGATGACAGCGTTCGAATCAAGTCCGAGTTCATCGCGCAGCGTTGAATGCGTGAGTGGGTCCGGTTTAACGATGCCGTCATATATTGTTTCCACACGGCTTTCCTGCATGCCGGCGGAAATCAGATAGTTGCGCACGTAATGACTCACCGCGACGACGCAGTGCGGGATCCAGTTATATGTAGCCAGCGACGTGATGGGCAGCGCCAGATGCCGAGTCCGGACAATCAGTGGCGTTCCCGCGAGACGTCCGGCCATCCCGGCGATCAGGCTGTCATGACCGCTGTGCGTATTCAGCACATCAAAGCGACGCCGGTCAAGAATTGACCGGATTGTCAGCATGGAGCGCCCGTCGGCGCCGCCGCGCATGCGTGCGTGATGCACCGTAAAGCCTTCGGCTTGCGAACGGCTCCCGAGCGTTGCATCGTCAGGGCAGACGAGTTCCACGTTGTGACCCAACTCACGTAGCGCGATCATTTCCTTGAGTGTACGTACTTCCTGGCCGCCCCAACCCCGAGATGACTCGCTATGGAGAACCCTTAATGCTTTCATGCGCTGACTGTCTCCTCTCAACCACTTTTTATCGCCGGGGAGCCGGACCCGTAACGATTTGTAATATTCAATTGGGAGCAGTTCGCTCTAGGTCAACACCGGCGTGTTAACAGGTTTTACGGCGTTCACCGGTCGACAACGGGCCATGGAACATTCCGCTCCGATGCCTGTGCCATCGATCCGGCCGGCCGAATCCCCTTCGCATTGAATCTCTGAGGTTTTATTGAGTTAATCGCAGGCGTTTCCGGCTCAATTGCGGGACACGGTATCCGCAATCCACACCGAATCTACAGATTCACTCTGAAGGAAACCTTAAGCGAGTCGGGCTGATCACACACGCCATGCGCCCTCTTACGCGAAAAGCCAGGCTTATGCCGCCATGAAAGGGTCTAGCCTCCGAGTCGCGCTAGAACCTGAGAGTAGGTAAATTGCCGTCTGTCAGGGCAGTACCGGGCACGGAAACGGACGCGAGTCGAGCCGTGGGTCCCTGAAAATTGGTCAAAAGAGTTCCAAGGCCAATCTAACGCGGAGCTGGAAGCGGAGGTTACCGTTAAGGCGCATATCCGCAGAGAATCGAGCGAGAGCCGGTCGTTTCCTGTTGCAGTCACAGGCGGAGTGGCGAATAGCCCATCACGGATATGGTCGCCCAATTCCCAATTCAAGTTTGCGCTGGACACACCGATAAGAAGCAGGATAAACGCACCATTTCTTCATTTCATAAGAAAGTATTACCGACGTTCGACGTGTTGCTCGCCGATCTCGCGATTCCTGGCATATCGGGTATCGAACTCATGTAAAAAGCAGTGAAGTTGAGGCCAACGCCGCGCGTCATCTCGCCTCGGGCGACGAGATGCCTGACTCCAGCGCTGTCGTTCCGCTGGGAGATATTGCGCAAGCCTATACATTGCACGACTGGACGGCGCACTGGACAACTCCGAGCTTTAAACGCTCTCGTCAATGTACTGGCGACAGTTCGCGTGAGATCTACGTATTATCTAAAACACTGCATACATAAAAGGCGATTGCGTCGTTGGCGACTGTCTCAGCTCAATCCAAAACCCGACGGACGAAAATCGTCCTGAGCGACCGGAACGGGTCCGATGCCGGACCTAAGGAACAAGTCGAGTCGCTTCTTACTGAGCAATCAACCGGGCGATGTGCCCGTCCCTGTGTGGGCGTTTCAGCCAAGTAGAAATCGTGACCCGGTTGCGCTGTGCGATGACGGGACGCTCCCAAACGGCTCAGCAATTCCGCCTTCTTGGCGGCAAACTCCTCATCGCTGAAAATCCCTTCGCGTGCAGTTGGGCGAGCTTCTCTATGGTGGCGAACACGTCTGCCTCGCGGCGACCGACTGAGTGCTGACGGGCTCCTCCTGCACCGGCGGCGACGCCGGCTGCGGAACCCCACCGACCGAGGCAACCGGCAGGCTGGCGACAGCAACCAAGCCGTGCTGGCTCGCGAATGTGAGGGACGCGCCGCGGGACTGCTGCTGTGAGAAGCCGCTGATCTGGTATCGAGCGTATCGTAAATCGTCACCTTGCCGTTCACTTCGATCGCCAGGCGCCGGGGCTGTGCGAAGTAGGCATAGCGGACGTCGTTCTGCGCGCCGGTGCTGTTGGGCCGCCCCGGATCAGCGGGCCACGAGTCACCAGAGGTGCCGGGGGCGGGCGGAACGAACAGACTTACCGGTCCAACCGGTCCGGCTGCAGTCCGCTGCTGGTTGCTGCCACCGTACTCACCGCTCTGCTGTTGTTGCTGGCCGCCGCCGTCGTTGCCGTGCTGCTGAATACCCTGGCTCTGCGACTGGAAGCTGCCGCTGCGAATAAGGTCGGGCTGATTTGCCATCAGGCGGGAAAGCTCGAAACAGAGCCCATCGACCCGGCCGTTCAGGTAGTTGTTGACATGTCGGAGACCATGGTCATTTCCACCGCATCCACTGGCCGGAGCACCAAATTCGGGGTCATTGAACTGGGCCATGCTGCCGTTACCGCGAATCACAGACTCCAGCATGCTCATCACGGCGTCCGTGCTGAAGCCATGTCGCTGGGCTACTTCTTCGATCAATTGCTGGCCGGCGGGGGTAAGTTTTCGCATGGTGATCCACTCATAGTTTCTTCCGACACCGGATTGTATAAACTGCAGCGCCCCTGCTGAATGCCGGACGGGGCAATTCAGCGAGGATCGCGAGAATTAGGCAACGTGGCTGTGGAACAGTTCAGTGCACCAGCGCGAGACGATCGGTGGACTGACATATTCTTTCTGGTATGGGCGGTCGTGGGCCAGTACCGCCCAGATCGTTCTTGCCATTTCGTTCGCCAATGCGACGATCACCACGTTCAGCGGTCGTCGCTTCTTCATCTGCTCGATCCATGGGCCCGGTTCCTTCGCGTTCGTGACGACGCTACGCGCACCGTGAATTAGCATCGTTCGAAGATACGTGTCGCCGCGCCTACTGATCCCGAGCAGCTTGATCTTGCCGCCGGAGCCGGTCTGCTTTGGCACCAACCCGGCCCACGCTGCAAATTCGCGACCGGAACTGAACGCCTTGGGATCGCCCATCATTGCGACCGCCGCAGTTGCCGTCAGCATTCCGACGCCCGGAATCTCGCTGATCGCGCGCACAGCCTTGTCCTCCTTCTTCCACGCACGAATTCGCCGCTCGATCTGCGCGATCTGCCCGTCCAGTTGCGTCAAGCCGTTCCACTGTTCGCGCATCGTGTCGATCAATACTGTCGGCAGACGCTCCGACACCCGATCCAGGACCGCCGGTATCGCCTTGTCGAGCGCCGCCCGACCTTTGCCCATCACTTCGCCGTATTCGGTCAGCAACCCTCGCAGACCGTTGATCTGCATCGTCCGGAACTTCACCAGTTGCTCGCGCAGGCGGTGTAGTGCAAGTACCGCTTGCTGCATCTCCGTCTTAACCGCAACCGGCTTACCTGGCTGCTGTACCGCCAGCCAGACCGCCCGCGCATCCGCCGGGTCGATCTTGTTTCGGATATTGAAAGCCTTCACAAACTCGGCGGGCATCAATCTGACCTCATGCCCCATCCTCGTCAGCTGCCGTGCCCAGTGATGCGCACCGCCGCATGCTTCCATCCCGATCAGGCACGGTGCGCGATTCGCAAAGTACTCAAGGAACTTCGTTCGCTTGATGGGTTTGTTGACGATTTCTCCCGTCTTCGCGTCCACGTGGTGTACCTGAATCAAGTTTTTTGCAATGTCGATACCAACAGGCGTGAGCTTCATGTCGAACCCTCCAGTTAGCCAGTGAAGACCTGAATAATCTTCCAACTTTGGCAACCTCGATACCGTCGGGCCCGTGAACGTCCGCTGGAATACGGGGGTAGGAGGCGCTCATTTCATTCTCACGCAGCGGCTTGATTTTCCCGGGAGACGGGAGTCATATCGCCGAAGGATACACATTCACGAGCGCGAATCGGGCCCGCTGGCCCCTCGCCACGGTGGCGCGGCTCCTCAGAGTCTCCACGAATGGTTATTACGGGTGACTGGCAAGACAGCCATCGGCGCACGCATGCAGTGACACGCAGTTGCTGGCGCGCATCCCTACCCTGCATGCGAGCTCGCGCGGCACGTCCGGCGCACCAAGTATTCACGCGCCGTTCCCGCGTGAGGGAGTGCACGTGGGGCGCAAACGGGTCGCCCGTCTGACGGGTCTGGCTGGTCTGTACGGGGCCACGCCGGCGCTGGAAGGTCGGTCACATACCAGCGCACGGGACCTTACCATATCGCCTTTGCACGACTCAACTGCCTTACCGCGACAGAACCAGGATGCGCGCTGGCATGATCAGACCGTCAATTACATTCAGGTCAATGGCATTTAATACTTCGGAGCTTTCTTTCGGACAGTCACCCAGCAATAGAGCCGCTATCTCGACCGGAAGCTCGTACGCTGGGCACCGGGACTCTGCGACGCGCGGCGATCAATTGTGCGAGAAACTCCGCGCGCGGGAGCCGCCCGATCCGGCAGATGACGCCCCCCATTGCCAAGGAATACACAAGTATCAGTCCGAGGTGCGACTTATCGAGCGCGGACAACTGCCCATATGACGGAACGAATATGTCGTCGGCAATGCTAAGTCCAAGAATCATCGCGACGATAGCGGGCGCAAGGTCGAAGCAATCATCGACGACAGCGGCTGCAATAAGAAAACACCGTATCCGGCATGATCGGTTCAAGAATGTGGCGAAGCATCGCATGGGCAACAGACGCTAGCGCAAAGACCATGCATAGATATGTTCGAAATCGCTGAGGTGTGTGACAACTTGAATTGTTTGCTTTCATAGTGCCCAAAAGACAGGCTGACGATGAGTCCGATGTCGAAGCAAGCGCATCTCTGCTACAAGCACGGCTTTCGTCTGATAGTGGATAGCTTGAGGATCGTCGGATTGCGGATAAAAACTACAGGACATGCATGGACGCAGCCTTACGGCGGTCGATAAGCGGCGGAACTGGTCCTCCTCGATCTTCAGCCCCTCCTTCTGCGGCATTGCAGGTCAATTCTGGTCATCAGGAGCGGCGCAGATCGTGCGGCTTTGTTGAAATTACCGTAACCGATCATCTTTATTACATTGTCGACATCTTCCGTCGAAGCGATCAAATCCCGGCTATAAGTCAATTGTTTCTTACGGAAGTTGAATCGTTTCCGTCGCATCGTTGCGCGATATCCGAGCGTGCACCGAACTACATTCACGGCTGTACCACCGGCACCTACGATGAAAAAAAGCTTACTTTCTATCAGTCTTGCGGCCGCGTTTGTGCTGTCCACGCAGGTTCTCGCCGCGCCCTTCCCTCAACCTCTTCGACTTCTGTCCTCCACGCCGTTGCCGGCAGTGACAGGAGGCGACTTCGACCACTTCGCCGCTGACCTCACACGTAACCGTCTCTATGTTTCTGCGGAGGATTTCGGATCGATTGAAGTGTTCGACCTTCCTTTAGGCGGCCACCTCGCCAGCGAGAGGAATGTGGCTACTCACCCGCACAAGATTCTGCTGGGCGATGACGGCAAGGCACTATTCATCGCCGATGCCGGGTCCTCGAGTCTCAAGATCGTCGATACTCGAAGCTTTCAGATAGAGAAAACGATCCCCGTGAAGCCGCAACCGGATAGCGGTGTCGCCGATGACAGGACGGGCATTTTCTATGTCGGAAATGGCGGAGTTAAATCACATGAGGATCACGCTCAGATCAGCCTGATTTCAATGGTCGACGGAACTCTTCTAAGAAACATCGATGTGCCTGCGGGACAGGTGAAAGCTATGGCGATCGACAGGGGCAAGGATCGTCTGTATATCAATTTCCGCGACAGAAACGAGGTCGGTATTATCGATCTTAAGACCCGCAAGATGACTGGCATCTGGAAGGTACCTGGGCCGAGTCGCAACTCGGCAATGGAGTTCGATCCCGCCACGAACCGGCTGTTTATTGGTGCCCGCAATCCGGGCAAGCTGTTCGTGCTCGATACTAACGAAGGCGTGGTTGTGCAGGCGTTGGACATCGTCGAAACATCAGACGAGATTATTTTCGACACACAGCATCACCGCCTCTATATTGCCGGATCGAACGGGCTCGACGTCGTGCGTCAGGTCGACAAGAATCACTATTCAGTCGAACAGCACGTGAATACCTTCGGTGGCAAGACCGCGATCTTCATTCCATCGCTCGAAAAGCTATATGTCGTTCATACCAAAGGGCCGTCATCATACGAGGCAGGGCTTCAGGTGTTTTCTGTTCAGTGAATTTACAACGAGGCAGCGACTTCCCCGTTGGCCAATTCGCGGCGCTTGATTCTGCCTCCGTTTGCGCTCCTTTCACTTCGCTCTTACTCTTTATGTCAGCCCTCTTGCATGGACTGGAGACATGGGTAACAGGTGTACGGAGACATGGGTAACACTCTGGGCGAGCGAATCGCCTGGAGCCGGCCATGCCCCGGAGCCCGAGAGACACCATGAATCTGTGTCTGGAGTTCGTTCAACTGGCCTCGCAGCAAGGCACCAACCGTCGCGAACTGTGCCGGCGCTTTGGCATTAGTCCGAAGACCGACTACAACTGGCTCGATCGCCACGCGCAGGATGGCGCCACCGCGCTGACGGATCCCGTCGTACCAACCGCCGGCACAATGGTCCGGATCCTGCGTCGACACGGCCTGATCGTGCCCGAAGCATCGCTGGCGGCGAGACCCTGGACGCGCTTCGAGCACGAGCAGTCCAACGATCTGTGGCAGATGGACTTCAAGGGCTGGATTGAACTCGTCGACGGGCGGCGCTGTTCGCCGCTGACGGTGCTCGATGATCATTCACGATGTCGTGCTGGACGCCTGCGGACCGACCGACACGCAGGCCGTACGCAGGCGGCTGCGCGAGTCGTTCCGTCGTTACGGGCTGCCGTTGCGCATCAACGCCGACCATGGCTCGCCGTGGGGAAGTCCTGCCCGGCCAGGACAACTCACCACGCTGGGTATCTGGCTGATCCGTCTGGGCGTGAGGATCTCGTACAGCCGCCCGGCACATCCCCAGACCAACGGCAAGGATGAGCGGTTTCACCGTACGCTGTGATTGACGCCTTCAGTTTTCTGGCGGAGAAAAACCAGCGAGATTCATTGCTCGGGGCAAACGAGCAATGACGCAATACTGCGGAAGAAAGCCTGAAGGATTGATTCAACGACTTTGCAGCAAGATTCAAGCATCCTGTTTGCCTGCATCGCCAGTTTGAGGCGCCAGCATGCTAATACTTCTCATGTTCGGAGTACTGTGGTAGTTGACCTGCTGCGCAAGTTGAAGTGCGGACGGGCGCCAGCTCGAACGGGGGCAATGCTGCACGCCAAGCCACACCGGCATCAGTTCGTGTCAGTTTCGGGATGAGCCGCTGGCATGCCCCGTGTCTTCACCAAGCGCGCTCCGTCCGTTCCGTGCTGGATCACGTAGATTTCGCGGTTATGGGCGATCGTTGCCGCCGTCGGCGGGTAGTCGTCATCGCGGGTCGGCACCAGCCCTTCGGCCTGTGCCTGCTGCAACTGCGCCATGACATCCGCGCGCGTCAGCCCCGACGTGCTGGTTTGCGCAAAGGCATTCGCGCCGAACGTAAAGCTGAGTGTGGTGACGGCAACAGCAGCAAACAGTTTCATGATGTCTCTCCGGGTAGATGCAACAAATGAGTGGCCTGAATCGCACCACCCATTCTTGTCATTTCCCCTGTCAGAACACTGACCGCGAAATTACCGTTCTGTTATCTACGCCGTCCCGGCGAAACGCCGCGTGAAGCCACTCCACGTCCACGCGCATTCGCATCAGCGCCCACATAACAGAACGCTAATCTAGCCGACGGCAGCCGGTCAGCGCCGCCACGCCACACTCCTGACTCACGAAGCCCGCGTCACGCGCCCCCCGCAGCACTGCATCGACGCGTGTCTCCATCGGCCTTTTTTCAGGAAC